>JALOMD010000262.1 GCA_025455595.1 Cytophagales bacterium
GTCAGGTCTGTCGGATACATCAGGCTTTGGTTTTAAGTGTGGAAACTCAAAACTACGCACCGATTCCCTTTTTTCCGTGAAACTTTAGACAACCTCTTAAAGCCGTACTTCCTAAAGATAGCCCGTCACTGCATAACTCACGTAGCCGATCCACTCGTGCCAGAGCGTTGACCACTTGCCGATGGCTCCTTCGGAAGGCAGCAGCCAGTAGTCGGGAGTCCACTTGCGGGGCGAGCCGTAGAAATCGGTGCTGAACACCGTGACCGGAACGCCCGCCTTGCGGAAACACCCGGCGGCGCGGCGCATGTGAAAAGCCGACGTAACCAACAGGTAACGCTTTCCCGGAAACCTGTTTTTCAGGATTTTTGCCGAAAACGTCGCGTTTTCGCGTGTGTTGCGCGACTGGTTTTCCAACACAACGGCACTGTCTGGCACACCGGCCAGTTTCAGTACCGAGGCCAGTTCCTCGGCCTCGCTCTCGTCCTTTTGGCGGCTCACCAGTCGCCCCGAACCGCCGCTGATCAAGATTTTGTCCACTTTGCCCGCCTTGTACAGTTGCAGCGGGTGCAGGATGCGGTCGGCTCCTTTCGAGAAATACACGCGGTCTTTGGGTTCGCGTTGGGTGTCGGTCACGCCCGTCAGCACCACGGCTATGTCGTGCTTGGGCAGTTCGGCAATGGGGACGGTCGGTATTTCCCACCAACGGATGGCTTCGTTGACGATCAGGTTGTTGCTGAAAAACAATAGTAAAATAAAGGCTATTTTTGACGCACGTTTCTTGCGCGTCGGCGACTTGGCAAACCATGCGTAGGCCAGCAGCCCGGCAATCCAAGTCATGGGCATGAGCAAATAAAACAGTGTTTTGGAAAGGACGAAGAACATGATTCGTTTGGCGTTTATTGTTTGGCGTTTACCGTTCCAGATGTTGCGTGTCCGAGGCTTTGCTGGCAACGAACGGTAAACAAAATCCGCTCACCAAGTTAATTTATTTTCAGGCCAGAATATCAGGAAACGGGCCTGTGGTGCCGGTTTCCTTTGGCCGCTTAATCGGATTCAGTTTAGCATGACACTACAGACAACTTCCTTGTCCGACCGGAAAAGGATTATCAGCTTGGACGTGAGCCAGTTGGGCTATGCCGAAACCACGCGCCGCATCTTGGACTGGGGCCGTGGCCGCACGCCATCCTACGTGTGTTTTGCCAACGTCCACATGGTTATCGAAGGGCACTGGTCTGCCGCTTTTGCCGAGATGGTCAATCGGGCCGACATCGTGGCTCCCGACGGTGTGCCCTTAGCGAAGGCGTTCAAGGCGTTGTACGGCGTGGCGCAAGAACGCGTAGCCGGCATGGACATGCTGCCATCGTTAACGGCCGAGTGCGAATCGGCCGGGCTGTCGGTGTATTTTTTCGGCTCGACGGACGAAACGCTGGCCGCCATGCGCCAAAGGCTGGAAAGCGAACACCCTCGCCTGAAAATAGCCGGTATGTTTTCGCCGCCCTTCGGCTCGCTGAACGCAGCCAACAACGCCAAGTACGCCCAAGCCATCAACGAGTCGGGAGCCAACCTGGTGATGGTGGCCTTGGGCTGCCCCAAGCAGGAAACGTGGATGTCGCAGAACTACCGGAACATCAACGCCGTGCTGCTCGGCGTGGGCGGCGCGTTCGACGTGTACGCCGGGGTGCGCAAGCGGGCACCGCGCTGGATGCAAAAGCTGGCGTTGGAGTGGTTTTACCGCTTGGTGCAAGAGCCGCGCCGAATGTTCAAACGATATTTCGTGACCAACAGCTTGTACTTGTGGCTGTTGGGCAAGCAGATTTTGTTCAAAAAGTCGTGAGTCTTTGGTCTTGAGTTAAATCATTGAATATCAATGGTTTTAGTGTATTTGTAGTTGTTCCCTGTTGGGTACTTGGTGAATCATGTTTATCACGCGAATCATCCTACAATCATAGTTTGACAAGTCGGCGTTTTGGGCAAAAAATGCTCAAAACGCTTTATTCCGCAATCCGCCTTCCGAATTCCGAAATTCAAAGTGTTTTCCATCCAAACCGACACCTTCGCCGGATACGTCCGTTACCGCCTCGCGAATGAAGGCACGGGCGAAAGCCTGTGCGTCTTGCCCGGTTGCGGCGGCTTGTTGCAGGAACTGAACCTGAGTTGCGGCGGCTTGCTGCATTCGGTCATTGACGGCGTGGAGGAAATTGACCTGCCGGGCAACATGTGGCGCAAAAGTGCCTTGCTGTTTCCGTTTCCGGGCCGTGTCAAAGACGGCGCATACACGTTTGAAGGCCGAACCTACCAACTGCCCATCAACGAGCCGCTGCGCAACACCGCCCTGCACGGCTTGGTGGCCGACGAGCCGTTTGTCATCATCGAAACCGCTTGCGACGAAAACATCGCCCGCCTCGAAATCGGCTATGATTACGGCGGACGTTTGGAAGGTTATCCGTTTCCGTTTTCGCTGCGTGTGACCTATTCGCTGGATGCGAAAGGCGTTTTTTGCTTGCATGTAACAGCCCAAAACACAGGCCGTACGGCAATGCCGATGGGTTTCGGCTGGCATCCGTATTTCAAAACCGGTTCGCTGGTGAACCAACTGCGGTTGTGCCTGCCTGCCCACGCGTTCTTTGAGCTGGACGAAACGCTGGTTCCAACCGGGGAAACGAAACGTTTGGAAGGTTTTACGCCGGAGGATTTCGCCCAAGGCGGCGCGGCTATCGGAGTCACGGCATTAGACCATGGATTCGCTGTGGAAACGGGCGACAAACACGCCGTGACCCTGCTCCGCGACGACACCCGCAACTTGACCATCTCCATTCGGCAGCAACCCAACGAAGGTCTTCGGTACGTACAAGTCTATACGCCGCCGCACCGGGGCAGCATTGCCATTGAGCCGCAAACCTGCATGGGCAACGCCTTCAACAACGGCCTCGGCCTGATGACGTTGCAACCGGGCGAAATTTGGCAAGGCGAGATTAGGGTAGAGGTCAGAAGTCAGAGGTTAGAAAACAGCAGGCAGTAGCAGCGGCGCGTTTTGGGCAATTTTTGCCCAAAACGCATTACATCTCTGACTTCTGACCTCTGACCTCTGACCTGTTTTTCCACCATTCCCGACTGTAGATGCGTTTGTAACGCCAATTTTTGGCTTGCAACAACATGGGCGTATAGGCATGAGCAGCCTTGGCCGACGGGCTTTGGTAGTACAGGTCGTCGTCGGTGAGGACGAGGCTGTCGTAGCGGCCGCTGTGCTTAACGGTCACATCGGCAAAGGGTAACTCCTTGACAGCCAGCGTGTTTTCATCGGCGGGCAACAGCGAGGCGGGCTGCGTTACGACTTTGTCCTTAAGCAAGTGCCCCGATGCGAAGTCACGTACCGGACGGGGTTGCGGCACGTACTCACCCGCCGAGACTTGCCACGCGTACTCCAAATATTGGCGCAACAGTTTAGGCCCGGCGTGGAGCGTGCCGTCGGTGCGGAGTTGGTGGGGCAACAGGCTGGAAACCAAGTAGATTTTCTCACGGGCACGCGTTACGGCCACATTCAGGCGGTTTTCGCCGCCCTGTTGGTTCAGGCTGCCGAATTGCATCACCAACCGTCCGGCGGTGTCGGAGGCGTAGCCAAGCGAAAAAACGATGATGTCGCGTTCGTCGCCCTGCACGTTTTCAATGTTTTTCACAAAAAGCGACGGCGGCAGCATCCGGTTCTGCTCGGCGGCCGAGGCCTCAAGCAAATCCTGAATCAGCGTTTGCTGCTGGAAGTTGAATGTCACCACGCCGATTTCTTTATCGGATTGCTGCGCCGTGAGTTTCCAAACCAAATCCACAACCGTCTCGGCCTCAGTCCGGTTCTGGTTGTTTTGCCAGAGGCCGTCCACTTTCAAGTACGCAATGGCTGGTTCCTGCCGGTTCACCAACCGGAAATCGGGCAGTAGTTCAAGGTTTTGGCCGTAAAAATGCCGGTTCGAGAAGTCAATCAGTTCCAGCGACTGGCTGCGGTAATGGCCGCGCAACTGCGTTTGGGGCAAGTACCGTGCCGCCAAGTCAAGCAACGAATCAACTTCCAAGTCGGGTTGGTCGTCAGTGTCTTCCTCGTAGCGGACGCGGTACAAGTCGCTGGGTTGCAACTGCTGGCTGTCGCCGGTAATCACCACCTGCGCCCCCCGGTACATGGCCGGAATGCCCCGCTCGGCGTAGCACTGCGAAGCCTCGTCGAAGATGACAAGGTCGAAAAGCCCCCTCCCGGCCGCACAGTCTCGCCCCGAAACTCTCGTTTCGGTCGCCCCCAAGGGGGAGGAGGAAAAAAACTCCCTTCCCCCTTGGGGGAAGGGCTGGGGATGGGGGCTTTTGGGGAAGGCCGGGAGGGGGGTAATCGCCGACACCGACTCTGGCGAGGCCAGCCAGCAGGGAATGAGTTGGAAAATTTCATCCGCGTAATGAGCCAGCAGTTTGCGCAGTGTCCAGACGTGGCGTTTTTTGGCCGTCTGGTGCTGCAAGTCGCGGTAGGTGGTGCGGTTGCCGAGGCGGTTCAGCGTAATGTGCCGGTAGGTTTGCTCGCGTAGTTTCAGCAGCAGCATCTCGCGGCTCAATTGCTGCTTTTTGCGCACGGCTTCCTGTAATTCGTCCTCGGCTTGGCGCATCTTGTACGTTGAGACGATACGCAACACCGGATGCTGCGCCTCAATGTGTTCGATCCACGACAGCCGCAGACTGTTGTCGAAAATGCGCGGCCAGTCGGCGTTCTCGGCAGTACCGGCCTCGTGTTTCAGCAAGCGTTGAACCACTTCGTTTTCGGCGTGCGACAGTCGCCGCTTGATGCCGTCCAACTCGCAGAGGTTGTCAAAGTCGCGTTCCAAGGCGGCAATGCGGCCCGGCACGGTTTCGGGTTGTTGCCAGCTTTCGGCAATTTGAGTGTCGGCGAGATACAGCCGCCAACTTGTTTTGACAAGCTGCCATTCGTCGGCAATGGCAAGCAGTTGGTGGATTTTCTCTTGGAAAACGTTGTGCGTATGCTGCGTCAGCGACTCCAGTAGCGGCCAAGCATTGAGCTTGCGGGCAATCTTGAAGGCCCGGCGAGCCGTGCGTTGCTGCCCGAACCACAGCCGCACGGTGGTTTCTTCGTACGGATTTTCCAAGGGCCATGCCTGCCGCACTTCTGCCGCCAGTTTTTCCAAAGCGAGGCGTTTTTGCAGTTTTTTGCCCAAAACGCCCAAGTCTTCGCGGCCGAGACCGAGGCAGTTGGCGGCGGCCAACTGGCGCAGGGCTTTCCGCTCGCCCGAAAACCATTGCCACCGGAGCCACGTCAACGCATTCTGCCGTGCTGCCGAGGCGCGTTGTATTTGCGACTGCGCAACAGTCAGTTGGTCGGTAGGCGTGGTTTTCTCCACACCTTCGTCGTCCAAACAACGTAGCATGGCTTTTTCGTATTTATCAAGCCACTTGGCGTTGATTTCCGCGTTGTGACCGGATAGCCGGTTCGGAGGCGGAGACGATTTCAAGGTCGGCCACGTTCAGCGGGCCGACGACGCGGGCGGCTTGGTCGCAAACGCTGCGGGCGGTTTCGGGAATCTCGGTCAGGGTCTGGGCGATTCGCGTTTGGTCGGCTTGCGAAAAATCGTGGAACGAAACCCGCCGGTGCCACAAATGCGCCGGTTGGTCAAGGCGGCGGTGGAATGCGTAAGCCGCCAGCCGACGCATGAAATCGTCCGTTTCGCCGAATCGGAAATGCTTGTAGGCCGACTTGAGCGGCACGTGGGCTTCGGCGGGGTTGCTGGTCAAGTATAATTCCTTTATAGGCAAGCCGCAAGCCGCGTCGTCGAACAGGGCTTGGCGGAAGGTTTCCAACTCGTCCGACAACTTCTCAATGCGGCGGCACTCGTCGGCGAAGTTGCGTTCCAAGTAAATCGCGTCCAAACTGAGGTTCAGGCGTTTGTACTCGTCGATTTGCTCAATCTGGCGGTTGATTTGCTCGAAA
>JALOMD010000263.1 GCA_025455595.1 Cytophagales bacterium
GTTCTTCCATCGCTTCGAGCAGTTCGTGGAAGGCGGTGAGCATTTTCGGATAGTCCTCGTCGGAGACTTTTTCGCTTTCACATTTCTTACGGAAAATCTCTTCGGGACTCAGTTCGTGCAGGGCTTGGCCGAGGCCAATCTGCTCGTCCAGCGTGAGGCGGGTGCGGTCATAGACGGCTTGGTGCTTCAGCACGGCGATGTTGCGGTCTTTGACCAGTTCCTGAACGCGCTGCACCAAATTCGGCTCGTACTGCGTCAGTTCCACTTTCACCTCGGCCCACACGCGCATGGGGTCGCGGGAGTCGTCAAAGGCGGCCAAGTCTTGCGCGATTTTCTCGAACGAACCCCGGAACCGCACCAGCCGCCGCGCACACGGCACCGGCACCGGCGTGACACCGGCCAGTTTGCCGCCGTCGAAATCAAGCAGGAAAACGCTTTTCTCGTCCTTGAACTCGCTGAAACTCAGCGGCAACGGCGACCCGGAATAGCGGATGTGTTCTTGTTGGTTCACCCGCTGCGGCCGGTGCAGGTGGCCGAGGGCCACGTAGTCGAACACGGTGGGAAAGTCGGCGGCGCAGATGTTGCCCAATGTGCCGATGTGGATAGGCTTTTCGCTGCATTCGCGAATGTTTTCCGGGTCAGATGGCTGGCCGCCTTGGGCGAACAGGTGTCCGGTGGCAATCACCGGCACGTCGGGCAGTTCGGCCTTGAACGGAGCGGTTTCGGTCGAAATGACGTGGTAGTGTTTCAGAATCCCCTCGCGCACCCGGTCTTCGATTTGCTCGTAGGTTTCGCCCGCCACCGCGTCACGGATGTCTTTGTCGCGCAGGTAGGGAACGGCGCACACCAACGCCTGCGGTTTTTGCTGGCGGTCTTGGATGCGGATGATTTGGTTTTTCGGTTCTTTGAACGCCTTGCCTATCACCTTGATGTTCAGCAGGGCCAGAATGTCGCGCGGGGCGTTGAGGGTGCCGGGATAGTCGTGGTTGCCGCCCACGATGACGGTGTTGCGGCAGTAGGTTTGGGCCAGCCCGCGCAAAAAGTGGTAGTACTGCGTCTGGGCCTCGTGCGTGGGGTAGCCGTTGTCAAAAATGTCGCCCGCCACCACGAGCAAGTCCACGCGGTGCGTCTCAATCACGTCCAGCAGCCAGTCGAGGAAAACCTGGTGTTCTTCGTAGCGTTCGTGGTCGTGCAGGCGGTGGCCGATGTGCCAGTCGGCGGTGTGGAGGATGCGCATGGAGGTTGCGGGAGTTTGTTGCCCGCAAAGATAAGGGAAGTGGGAATGCGGATTGGGGAATGCGGAAATTTCCGCATCGTAACCTTCGGCAAAGCTCAAAGCTTTGCCGAAGGTGTGGCCTACGGGCGTTTTGGGCAAAAAACGCCCAAAACGCCCTTCCGTACTCCGCATTCCAACTTCCGCATTCGTTTCAGTCTTCCACCGCTTCGTCCAAGGTGCGGCAGTAGGCGAGGTCGAGGCGGTCAATGCCGGTGTCGGGGTGTTCACGTCCGATTTTGCGCAGGCCGTCTTGGAGTTTCGGCGCGTCCACCACGAGTTTCTGGACTTTGTCTTGTTGCACCAGTTCGCTGAGTTTGTCCAGCGCGGCCTGGTAGTCGGTCATGGGAATGAATGCGCCATGAATACGAAAGATGGCCGTTTCATTGGCGGGCAGGAAAGTCACCGTGGCGTATTTGCCTTGGTAGTATTCCTGCGGCGGCGGGGCTGCTTGTGCCTGTGCTTGCATGACTGTAAGGGACTGGTTGAAAAAATGTCACTTTTAAGCAAAAGACTCACGAAACTGACGATGGCACTTTGTCCGTAAAATTAAAAACAAATCCCCTGAAAATCCAATAGTTACGTGCTTTTTTGGCAAAGGGCAGGGAGCAGAGAGCATGGGGCAAAAAGCATAGGGTAGAGAGCGAAGGGCGTTTTGGGCGTTTTTTGCCCAAAACGCTGTTCTGACCTCTGCGTTCTGACCTCTGAACTAAAATTCGTACTTCATCTCAATGACGACAGGCCGCCGTCGGCGTGGAGCACTTGGCCGGTGATCCATCCGGCTTGGTCGGAGAGCAGGAATGCGGCGAGGCTCGCCAGTTCGGCGGCAGTGCCCACGCGGCCCAGCGGATGGCGTTTGTCCGAAGCCTCGCGTTTTTCGGGCGACGACAGCAGGTTTCCGGCCAGCGGCGTGTCGGTCAGCGACGGAGCCACGGCGTTGAAGCGGATGCGGCTTCCGGCGTATTCGGCGGCCAGCGAGAGGGCAAGGCCCTCCAACGCCCCTTTGGCGGCGGCAATGGAGGCGTGGAAGTTCAGGCCCGTGCGGGCCGCCACCGTACTGAAAACCACCACACTGGCTCCTTGTGCTTTTTTCAAGGCAGGCACGGCCGCCTGCAGCACCCGAACGGCTCCCATCACGTTCACCTGCCAGTCGCGGTTGAAATCGTCTTCGCTGAGGCGGGCGAAGGGCTTCAGGTTAATGCTGCCGGGGCAGTAGGCCACGCCGTGCAGCGTGTCGGGCAGGGCGGCGGCCCAGCCGTCGGCGGGGGCGGTTACGTCGAGCGGAATGTGCGGCGTGCCGTCGGCGGGTTCGCGGCGCGAGGCCACCCACACGTTTGCCCCGCGTTGCCGTAAGTTTTGTTGCAAGGCCAATCCGATGCCGGATGTGCCGCCTACAATCAAGATGTTTTTTCCGTTGAAATCCATAGGCTTAGGTCAGAGATAAGAGGTCAGAGGTCAGAAGAAGCGTTTTAGGCAGTACCGCCGCTTGCGGCATCTTCGACTTTTGCCTAAAACGCCCCATGCTCTTTGCTCCATGCCCTCTGCCCGAAAAGAACCAGTCCGAACGCATTTTGTTTAACTTTGCCCGTTCATTTGTCCGAACTGTGATTTTAGGGTGATTTTCTTGATAGTCATGATTGAAAGCTTGGTCTCGTAACAAGGCGTTTTAAGCATTTTTTGCTCAAAACGTTTTCACGCTTACTTGCAGAGAATCTCCGCAATCCGATTTCCGCGTTCCGCATTCATATCGACACACTTCCGCACCATCCATGAATCCGCATCAACAAAACCAGTCGCCGAAAATCGAGGAACTGCTCAGTGCATTGGAGGAAAAATACGCCGCAATGGGCCAAGACATGCCCTCGTACTTGCAGGGCCTGCTCTACGCCGACTACCTCACCTACTGGGACTATATCCACTTGGACACGCTGCTGTCGCTGCAAACGCCGCGCACCGACTTCCCGGACGAAATGATTTTTGTGGCCTACCACCAGTCCACCGAACTGTATTTCAAGCTGGTGTTGTGGGAGATGCGCCAAATCGCCGACCATCCGGCCCTGACGGCGGCGTTTTTCACCGAACGCGTGCGGCGCATGAACCGGTATTTCGACATCTTGGTGCATTCGTTCGACGTGATGACCGAGGGCATGGACCGTGAGCAGTTCCTGCAATACCGCATGTCGCTGCTGCCGGCCAGCGGCTTTCAGTCAGTGCAGTACCGCATGATTGAGGTTTGTGCCACGCGTTTCCGCAACTTGGTGGAGCCGGACATGCGCCACCAACTTCCTTCCGATGCCACCATCGCCGAACTGTACGAGCATTTGTACTGGAAAAAGGGAGCCACCGAACTCGCCACGCAGCAAAAAACCCTGACGCTGAAGCAGTTCGAGAAAAAATATTCCGAGATGTTAATCAAGCTGGCCGCCGAATACGAAACCAAAAACCTGTGGATGCGCTACCGCAAAACGGTGGCCGAACAAGGCGAGCAGCCCGAACTGCGCGAGGCCTTGCGCCGTTTCGATGCCTTGGCCAACGTGAACTGGCCGTTGGCGCATTTCAAATCGGCGGCCCGCTACCTGCACCGCGACCGGGAAGCCATTGCGGCCACCGGCGGCACCAATTGGCAGCAATACCTGCCGCCGCGTTTCCAAAAACGCATCTTCTACCCCGAACTTTGGACCGACCAAGAAAAAGCCGAATGGGGAAAAAGCTGGGTTGACGAGTTATGAGTGATGAGTTATGAATAATGAGTGAGTAGGTATTTTAGGCAAAAATTGCCTAAAACGGTTTTGTACGTAGGTCATCCCGCAAGGCGGGAAGATTGGGCTCACAGGCTCGGACAAGACAACAGACGGGCGTTTTAGGCGTTTTTTGTCCAAAACGATTGCATGCATTTGTGAGGGACGAAAGCCCCTCTCCCGTGGGAGAGGGGTTGGGGTGAGGTTTCGCCAAGACAACCGCGACTGCCGCATTTGTCGGTTCTCCCTTCCCCTTGCGGGGGAAGGGCCGGGGATGGGGGCTTTTACATGAGAAAACAAACGTTCATAACGGTATTCGTCAGCCTGTGGGTAATGTCCACGGCTTGGGGGCAGTCGCGGCAGGTGGTCACGTATTACGACCAGGCCCGCCGACTGGTCAAGGAACGTTATGCGGTTTCAGGAAAGCCGCCCCAACGCAACGGCACTTACGAGATATTCTACGCCAACGGCCGCCCCCGCGCCAAAGGCACCTACCGCAACGGCGTTCCCGAAGGCAACTGGCAGCATTTCTACGAAAACGGCCGCACCAAAATGGCAGGGCCTATGCAGGCGGGATTGAAAAACGGCGTTTGGACGTATTTTTACGAAAACGGCAATCCGCAGATGAGCGGCGCGTTCACCGCCGATGTGCGCAACGGACAGTGGCGGTACCACTACGAAAACGGAGCCGTCAAAAGTGAAGGGACCTTTGCCGAAGACCTCAAAAACGGCCGCTGGAAGTATTTTTACGAAGACGGCCGCGTCAAGGCCGAGGGCGGCTTCGATGCCGACAACGGCTGGTACCGCGAATTCTACGCCTCCGGTGCGGTGCGCATGGAAGGCCGGATGCGCAACGGCCGCAGCGACAGCCTCTGGCGGTATTACCACGAAAACGGCAAACTGAAAGCCGTCGGCTCCGAACGCGACGGCGTGCGCGAAGGCACATGGCAGTTTTACGACACCGACGGAACCTTGATCCAGGAAGGCGACTACCGGAACAACATTCCGCAGGGACGCTGGCGGTACTTCCATCCGAACGGCAAAACCGCCGCCGAGGGCGAAAAGAAAGACGGCCGCGAAGAAGGCGTTTGGAACCTGTTTTACCCCACCGGCTCAGTACGCGGCCTGCTCGACTACAGCCAATCCGACAAGAACTACCAAGCCTTTTACGAAAACGGCAAGCTGAAGGCGCGGGGCACCATCCGCAACGAGAAGCACGAAGGCACTTGGGAGTATTTCTACGAAGACGACGGTGCGCTGGAAGGCCGCTGCGTGTTCGTAAACGGGCGGGGGTTGTACAAAGGCGTGTACAAAAACGGCTCGCCGCGCATGGAAGGCTACTTGGAAAACGACCGCCGCGTGGGCCGCTGGACGCTCTACAAACCCGATGGCACCGTGGCGGGCTACTACGAGGCGTTTTACGACACCGAACTGCCCCAGCCCGTCGCCGTGCCTGACACCGTCGCCGTGACCGACACCCTGCCTGCCAGCAACTTGCCTTACAACAAGCCGTCGCTGCGCCTGCCCCGGCAACGCAACTGGCATTTCATCTCGCGGCCCAACGAATACCGGGCTTACATCTTGGGCTTCAACCCGTTGGCGATGCTTTGGCAGGGCAATCCGTCGCTGCCGGTTTCGGTGGAATACTACATGCACGAACGGCTCGGCTACGAACTCACCGCCACGCTGTACCGCGACCCGTTTTTTGCCGAAGGCCGGGATGTTTCGCCGGGCAATGTGTTCGGGCGGGGGCTTTCGCTGGGGTTGAAACAGAAGTTTTACCAGCCCGACGGTCGCTGGGGCATGTTTTACGTGGCGCACGAGGTGCGGTTCACGGGCATCACGCACCGGGCCAATCTGTTTGCGGGACAGTCGCTGTTTTCGGTGAGTGCCAACGAAACCCGCTACGAATACAGCTTCATGCTCGGCGACCGCATCCTCTCCGACCCCAGCCGTCAACGCCAACGCCTCACGCTGGACGGTTTCGCCGGACTGGGCGTAGCCTACCGCCACTTCGACCCGCAGTGGCAAAATCGCCCCGACTGGGATGCGGTTTTCGCCGACGTTCCCAAAAGGCCGTTCCTGCTCACCCTCCGGCTGGGAATCATGCTGGGATACGCATTTTGAAGGCGGAGTGGCGAATGCGGAATTCGGAAAGGCGTTTCCGCTGTTTGTGGGATTTTCGATTCAAGCAATTTTTGCTCAAAACGCTTGGTTTCCTTTTTCAGACAGGATTACAGGATGTACAGGATTTTTTCAATCATGGAAATCCTGTACATCCTACGAATCAGGGTTCTGACAAACCGGCGTTTTAAGCAAAAAACGCCCAAAACGCCTCTGACCTCTGCGTTCTGACCTCTGACCTAAAATCAACTGTACCTATCGTTGCGCCACGGGTACGCCGTGTCCGAATAGCCGCGTTCTTCCCAGAAGCCCTGCTTGTTGGCGGGCAAAAACTCTATCCGTTTGATCCATTTGGAGCCTTTCCACGCGTAGAGTTGCGGCGTAATCATGCGCAGCGGGCCGCCGTGTTCCAGAGGCAGCGGTTGGCCGTCAACGGTGTGGACGAGCAGCACGTCGGGCTTCAGGGCTTCTTCGAGCGGCAGGTTGGTGGTGTACGTGTCGTAGCCGTAACAGAGCACGTGCGTGGCCGTTTCCTTGGGTTGCACCAAAGCCGCCAAGTCGAGCAGCCGCACGCCGCGCCACGGAATGTCGAGCTTCGACCAAGTGGTGACGCAGTGGAAGTCCGAAACTGTCGAGCTTCGACCAAGTGGTGACGCAGTGGAAGTCCGAAACATCGTCGGTTTGGGGCAAGGCCATGAACTGTTCCCACGTGAGGCGGACGGGGTTCTCCACCTCGCCGTCCAGCGTGAGTCGCCATTTGTCCAGCGGAATGTTCGGGTGGTATCCCAAATCCAGCACCGGCCATTTTTGCGTCACTGTTTGGCCCACGGGCACTTGCGGCATTCCGTGCCGGTTGGCCGGGCCGCTGCCCAGCGGCCGATCGTCGGCCACCGAAGGCGTTTTTTGGATTTTTTCCTCAAAACGCCCCTTCAGCTTCATGCGAGCCTCTACGATGCGGTCGAGTTTGTCGGGATTGGGTTCCATATAAGTCGCAGGTCTTTAGTCGTCAGTGTGGAGCAAAAGCAGTGCCTCTCGCGAATCGGAAACTTAATCGTATGGCTACCTCCTATTGGAATAAGAAGTGAACTCGCACAATTCAAAAATATGGGCAGATGTTTTGGCAAAAAAACGGCCAAAACGCCTCATTTGAACAGACAAACGTGTCGGGACAAATAGACATGGCATCCCGCCGAGGCGGGATGCCATGTCAGAGTCTGTGCGTTTTGGGCAAAAATTGCAAATCCTGCAGTCGGCAGGAACGGCCAAAACGCCTTGGTTAATTCAAAATCCTGAATTCAGTTGTGCCAATCCGGGAAAGCGGTTTTCAGTTCGTCGTCCAGTGCGTCGGCCCAGTATTCCATGTCGGCGATGCAAGTGGCGAGTTCGTGGTAGTCCATGCCCCGGATGTCGCGTTCGTAGGTGGCATAAACCCACTCGCTACCGGGCATGATGGTGATTTTCACGCCGAGGTTGGTGTCGTTCAGGTGCAGCAGGTGCTTGTAAAACGCCAGCAAATCGTTCACCGGGATCTTCATCAGCGGCGAAAAAATCCGCAGGTAGTCCCGTGCGCCGCCCTTCTCGAAGCCGATGGTTTGGATGAACACCTCGATATTGGCCGAGCCTTTTCGCCAACGCCAGATTTTTTTTTCCGTGTTGTAAACCGCTTCCGGCGTGAGGCCGATGGATTCGACATACTGGTTGATCATGTCGGTTACTTTGGCGATT
>JALOMD010000264.1 GCA_025455595.1 Cytophagales bacterium
GGATTTGCAAACGTGGGTCTGACTCGTAGTTCGTGTCTTCACGAACTATCTAACTGCTGTTCGGGATTTGCAATCCCGAACCCGACTGTTTCGGATTTGTAATCCGAAAAAACGAAAGGCGGCCCGAGTTGTCGGGCCGCCTTTCGTTTTCAAAACACACACGGTTTCGTCACCAAATGCTGAAAAACATCTGCCACTTGAGTTGCTTGGCGGCTTGGGCGGCAGCGGGTGTGTCAGCGGCCTTGATGTTTACGCAGAAGTCCTTTATTCTCAGTTCGTTGCGCAGGTATTCAATCATGGTTCTCTCCTTTTCGCAAACGCCTTTCGAGGCATCGGCCAAGGTGTAAATCACCGCCGCCACCGACTCCACCAGTTCCGGCTGCTTGGCCATCAACTGCTGCAGCACGCGCATGAACTTGCGGTCCCAACGGTCGAGGTTGTCGAGCAAATACTGGAACTCGTTGAAAAACAGCGTTTGGTAATCCTTGATTTCCTCTTTGTCGGCATCCTTGGCCACGGTTTCCTTCACCAAGTGATTGGCCAACGCCTGAAGCAACGACCATTCCTGCTCGTCCACTTCGCCGTCGGTTTTGGCCACCAGCAATGCCGGATAATAGGTGATGAAAGCTAAAAACTGTCCTTCGGTCAGTTTCAGCCTGCGCGTTTCGGTGTACTCTTCGTACAACTCGTTGAAAGTGGGTATGTTCATATCTGTTCAGCCGGTTAATTCAATCCTTCAATTTAGAACGCCCTTTGTTCCGACCAATGGCCTGCTGTTTTGGTTGCGGCCATTTGTTTGTAAGATAAAAGGGCATTATGTAATCATTTTCCACCGTTTTTCCCGCCTTTTATCCTGCACCCAAACGAATGGTGAACAGGTGCTGCCAAACGCAAATACCCGCAGGCGTTTTACGTGGGCAGGTATCGTATGGTTTTGAGGCAGAAGGATTTAAAAGTAGCTTTATTTTGTGTACAAAAATAGTGAAGCGTGTGAAGTTATTGTTAATTATCGTAGCAGAAGTTTCATTTTTTCAAGTCCAACGGTTGTTCGCTACGTTTTGTGATTAAACCTTACCTTTGCTCATCATCAGCCAAACTAAATCAACCGATTATGCCGACCGGATTTTTCAACATTCCTGTCCCCAAAAACGAACCGGTTCTTTCCTACGCGCCGGGTTCGGCAGAACGCGCCACCCTGCAAGCGGCCATCGCCGCCGCCCGTGGTGCCGAGATAGAAGTGCCGATGTTCATTGGGTCAGACAAAATTTATACCAACCAGCGCAAACCGCTTACGCCGCCGCACGACCACCGGCATATTCTGGGCCATTTCCACGAAGGCGACGCAGGACACGTGGAGCAGGCCATTCGGGCCGCTTTGGGTGCCAAGCCGATGTGGGAACAAATGCCGTGGGAGCACCGGGCGGCCATTTTCCTGAAAGCAGCCGACTTGATTGCCGGGCCGTACCGGGCCAAACTGAACGCCGCCACCATGCTGGGCCAGTCGAAAAACGCCTACCAAGCGGAAATTGACTCGGCCTGCGAAATGATTGATTTCCTGCGGTATAACGTGGCGTACATGGCGGAAATTTATCAACAGCAGCCGGGGTCATCGCCGGGAATATGGAACCGCATGGAGTTTCGGCCGCTCGAAGGTTTTGTGTTCGCCCTTACGCCGTTCAACTTCACGGCCATTGCCGGCAACTTGCCTACTTCGGCGGCCATGATGGGCAACACAGTGGTTTGGAAACCGGCGCACACGCAGATTTATTCGGCCCACGTGCTGATGGAAGTGTTTCGCGAGGCGGGCGTGCCCGACGGTGTGATTAATCTGATTTACGTGGACGGCCCCGTGGCGGGCGACATCATTTTCAAGCATCCCGATTTCGCGGGCATTCACTTCACGGGCAGCACGGGCGTTTTCCAACACATTTGGCGCACCATCGGCGAAAACATCCACCGCTACAAGTCGTACCCGCGCATCGTGGGCGAAACCGGTGGCAAGGATTTCGTGGTGGCGCACCACTCCGCCGACCCGCAGGCGTTGGCCGTGGGCCTGCTGCGCGGTGCCTTCGAGTACCAAGGCCAAAAATGCTCGGCGGCTTCGCGGGCCTACGTGCCGCACAACCTTTGGGAAACGGTGCGCGAAACGATGGTGCGCGAAATGAAAACGTTCCGCATGGGCGGCGTGGAGGATTTCGGCAATTTCATCAACGCCGTGATTGACGAGCGGGCCTTCGACAAGATTTCCGGTTACATCGAAAAGGCCAAAGCCGATCCGAACGTGACGGTGGTGGCGGGCGGCAGCTACGACAAGTCGAAAGGCTATTTCATAGAGCCGACGCTGCTGGAAACCAAAAACCCGCAGTCGCTGACCATGTGCGAGGAGATTTTCGGTCCGGTGCTGACGGTGTACGTCTATCAGGCCGACAATTTCGAGCAGACGTTGGAACTGGTTGACCAAACCTCGCCTTACGCCTTGACGGGGGCCGTCTTTGCGCAAGACCGCTACGCCATTGACTTGGCGAGTCGCAAGCTGGCGCATTCGGCGGGCAACTTTTACATCAACGACAAGCCGACCGGTGCCGTGGTGGGCCAGCAGCCGTTTGGCGGCAGCCGGGCCTCCGGCACCAACGACAAGGCCGGCTCGATGTTGAATTTGCTTCGTTGGGCATCGCCACGCGCCATCAAGGAGACGTTCGTGCCGCCGACGGACTACCGGTATCCGTTCTTGGTGTCTTGAATCGCGGATGACGCGGATTTCGCGGATAGCGCGGATAGAAGGATGCAGGGACAGACGCAACTGTTTGCCCAAAAGTGCATCCGTGCAATCTGCGTCATCCGTTTCATCCGCGATTCAAGACAATTCACCGTTTTGGGCAGTTTTCGCCTAAAACGGCCATTCTAAATTCTGAATTCATAATTCTGAATTAATCTCATGTCTGTCAAAGTAATCGCTTTTGATGCCGACGATACGCTTTGGGTGAACGAGCCGTATTTTCAGGAGGCAGAAACCAAGTTTTGCGCCTTGCTCGAAGATTACCTCCCGCATCACACGGTGTCGCAGGAATTGTTCAAGACGGAAATCCAAAACCTGACGCTGTACGGATACGGCATCAAAGGCTTCATGCTTTCGATGATCGAGACGGCCCTGCGCGTTTCCAGCAACACCATTCGCGTGGAAGTGATTGAAAAAGCCATCCAATACGGCAAGGAACTGCTTGAAAAGCCGATTGAAATGCTCGAAGGCGTGGAAACGGTGCTGCAAACGTTACAAGGCCGCTACCGGCTGGTGGTGGCTACCAAGGGCGACCTGCTGGATCAGGAGCGGAAACTGAAAAAATCGGGCTTGGAACGGTATTTCCACCACATCGAAATCATGAGCGACAAACAGGAAAAGGACTACCAGAAGCTGATTCGGCACCTGGACATCCGGCCTGATGAGTTCATGATGGTGGGCAACTCACTGAAGTCGGACGTGCTGCCGGTGCTGGCTTTGGGCGGTCACGCCGTGCATGTGCCTTACCACACCACTTGGGCGCACGAGGTGGTGGCGCACCAAGTGAACCACGATAATTTCGTACAGGTCGGAAACATCACCGAACTGCTTGAACACCTTGCGGCAGGTTGATAAACGGGCGGGCCTCACCCCCGGCCCCTCTCCCGTGGGAGAGGGGTGACTGTTCAACCGGACGAGCCTTTCGTACAGGCTTATTCGAGACAAAAGGCTCGGCTCATCACGAGGCACACCCCTCTCCTTGGGAGAGGGGACGGGAGTGAGGCCTCACAAAACCAAAGACTGAAAACTGAAAACGATTCATGAGACACCGATTGGACTTGAACAGTTGGCACCGCAAAGACCATTTTCATTTTTTCACTCGGTTTGAAGAGCCGTTTTTCGGTGTTTGTGTGGATGTTGATTGCACCGCCGCTTACCAAGCCGCCAAGCAAAACGGCCATTCGTTTTTCCTGTATTATTTGCACAAATCGCTGGCAGCGGCCAACCAAACCGAGCCGTTTCGTTACCGCATCGCCGGTGACGAAGTGTTTGTGTACGAAACCGTTAACGCCTCGCCGACCATCAACCGGCCCGACGGCACGTTTGGGTTTGCTTACATGGATTACCACCTCGATTTTGACATTTTTGCCCAAAACGCCACTGCTGAAATCGCAAAGGTGCAGGCGACAACTGGCTTGGTACCCGCCGTTGCGGGCGAAAACGTGATTCACTATTCATCGGTGCCATGGATAAAGTTCACTGCCTTGTCGCACGCCCGCAGTTTCTCGTTCAAAGACAGCATTCCAAAAATCTCGTTTGGCAAAATGACCGAACAAAACGGCCGCCGCACCATGCCGGTTTCCATCCATGCACATCACGCGCTGATGGACGGCTACCACGTGGGCCTGTATATTGATTGTTTCGAGGTACTGTTGAACGAAATGTAAAAAAGCGTTTTAGCCAAAAGTCTCTCAAAACGCCTTGATTTTCAAACCTAAAGCCAACAGCCAATAGCTAACCGCCAATGAAAATCTACCGTACCCACACGCACATTCTCATTGAACACGACGGCATCGTTTACGACTCGCCGTACCACGACTGGGACACGCTGGTGAACCGCGATGACCTGTACGAGTTTCTGCAACTGACGCTGCGCAACAAATACCCGATGGGCGTGGCCAGTTTGTTGGAGCAACACACGCTGCTGCCGCCCATCGGCACGCAGGAGGTGTGGGCGGCAGGCGTGACGTACATCCGCAGCAAAGTGGCCCGCATGGAGGAATCGAAAGGTTCGGGCGGGGATACGTTTTACGACAAGGTCTATGAGGCGGCGCGGCCTGAGCTGTTTTTCAAGTCAACCGTGCAGCGGGTGACGGGGCACAACGGCTACGTGCGCATCCGCAAGGATTCGACTTGGAACGTGCCCGAGCCGGAACTGACGCTTTTTGTCTCGGCGGGCGGCAAAATCGTGGGCTACACCGTCGGCAACGACATGAGTTCGCGCAGCATCGAAGGCGAAAACCCGTTGTACTTGCCGCAAGCCAAGGTCTATGACGGTTGCGCGGCACTGGGGCCGTGCCTGTACGTACCCGCGCAGCCGCTTCCGCCGGACACGGCCATCCAACTGGAAGTGAAACGGAACAAACACGCGGTCTTTTACGGCAAAACCGCACTCGACCAAATGAAACGCCGCCCCGACGAGCTGGTTGAGTACCTCTTCCGCGAGTGTTCGTTCCCGCAAGGCTGCTACTTGATGACGGGCACGGGCATCGTTCCGCCCTCAGATTTCACGCTGCAAACCGGCGACGAGATTTTCATTCGCATCGAGCCAATCGGCATTCTGCGCAGCGTGGTGGAGGAGCATTCGGTGGCGGTGTAAAAGCCCCACCCCGGCCCTCCCCAAGGGGAGGGTGAAAAGTTGGGAAAACGGAAATCGAAG
>JALOMD010000265.1 GCA_025455595.1 Cytophagales bacterium
GGTAAAAATCTTCAAAATCGAAGAAAACAGCCACCCGTACGTGGCCAAAGGCGAAAAGGAAACCAAAGTGGTGCGCCAAGGCAACCAAGTACACGTGTACATGACGGCCATCCGCTCGCACCTCACGCCTGACAACATCGAAGGCATCAAGCTCGGCGACGAAGTCTATTTCCACGTAACCAATCTGGAACAAGACTGGGACGTGCCGCACGGATTCGCCATCAAAGGTGCCAACAACGCCGAAATCCTGATCATGCCCGGCGAAACCAGCACGCTGAAATTCAAGCCCGACCGGGTGGGCATGTTCCCGTACTACTGCACCGACTTCTGCTCGGCGTTGCACCAAGAGATGCAAGGCTACCTGCGGGTGTCGCCAGCCAACTCGAACGTGCCGTTGACGTTCAGCACCGGCAAGAAAAACGAGGAAGAACCTACGGCCAGCACGAAGTAAAAAAGCCCCCACCCGGCCTCCCCCAAGGGGGAGGGGAAAAGATTGCGGAGGGCGGATTTGGGAACAAGCCGTTTTGAGCGATTTTTGCCTAAAACGCCGCTCTTGGTCATTCCGCAATCCGACTTCCAATTTCCGAACCCTTCTCCCTCCCCTTGGGGAGGGTCGGGGTGGGGCCTTCACCCAAAACACTTAGCCCCATGAAACCTACCCAACTCATCGCAACAGGCGGCCTCGGACTGACTCTGTTGCTCGGTGCGTGTAACAACGCACAAAACGAACAGTCGGCAAGCACCGAAACCACCCAAGCCACCCTCGCGGGCCAGTCGGCGGTGCAGGACGACGTATCGGAGAAAGACGTGGTGAAAACCGCCGTCGCCTCGCCCGACCACAGCACATTGGTGAAAGCCGTGCAAGCCGCCGACCTGGTAAACGTACTCTCGAACGCCGGGCCGTTCACGGTGTTTGCCCCCACCAACGCCGCGTTTGAGAAACTGCCCGCCGGAACGGTGGAGGAACTGCTGAAACCGGAGAAAAAAGCCGATTTGCAGGACATTTTACAGTACCACGTCTATGTCGGTGCCCTCAAAGCCGAAGACCTCACCGACGGCCGCACGCTGAACGAAGTGAACGGCGGCAACATCACCATCAGCAACAAGGACGGCAAAATCGTCATCAACGACGCGGCCACGGTGGTGGCCTCCGTGAAAGCTTCCAACGGCTACATCCACGTCATTGACGGCGTGCTGGTACCGAAAAAGTAATTTTGAATGAGTGAAATCGAAGATTCGGCGAAGCCAATGATAGAATGAATGAATAAAACTATCCTCTTTTCACAGAACAGATTTTTATTTCAAAGAAACAAAAACACTGTAAAATTAGGCTTATTTACAGATTTTTTCCACCGTACATCAATTGCGTTTTGGGCAAATTTTGCCTAAAACGCTGCGTAATATCAGAATATAGACCCTGTGCAGCATCTTTTATTCAATCATTCTGTCATTGGCTTCGCCGAATCTTCGATTTCACTCATTCATTCATTGAACTTGCCATGAAAAGCATATCAAAAACATCGCGAATAATAGTGGCAGTGGCTTCGCTGGCCTTAATTGCCACGTATTTCCTGCCCGTGTGGCGCATTGACCTCACCGCGCCGCAATACCCGGAAGGGCTTTCGATGCAAATCTGGCTGAACAAACTGAGCGGCCGGTAGCCGCTTGGGGCACACGCCGGGGTTTACTGGGCTACGTGGCACTGCTGGTGCTGGGCGCGGCGGCCGCCTTAGCCGACTTCTACCGCTGGGGCTACGAGTACGGCCACAACCTCGACCCGAACGCCGCCATCCAAGTGCCGGGCATGTCGTACCAGCCGCCGGTGATTGGCTACAAACAGTTGCTCAACTTCGGTGCGTGGTCTTATCCCGACTGGGGCGGCTGGATTTTCGTGGCTGCTGGCGTAGTTATAGTGGCAACGTATGCGTTTGAGGCGTTTTTTCGCGAAAAACGCCTCAAACGGCCCGAAGGCCGCGCCGTAGCGGTCACGTTGGCGGGCCTGTTGCTTCTGTCGGCCTGTACCACCGGGCCGGAACCGCTTCGCTACGGACAAGACAACTGCCACCACTGTAAAATGGGCCTGTCTGACACCAAGTTCGGGGCCGAAATCGTGACCAAAAAAGGCAAAGTCTATAAATTCGACGATGTGAACTGTATGCAGCTTTTCGTCAACGCGGGCGAAGTGAAACCGGAAGACATCGCCCAGCAATTGGTGGTCGACTTTGCCAAGACGCAACAACTGATTCCCGTGGAAACCGCTTATTTCCTTTACGGCGGCGATGTACGCAGCCCCATGAACAGCAAAGTGGCCGCCTTCGCTAATCCAGCCGACCGCGACAAAGCCAACGCCATGCTGAAAGCCGAAGCAATGGATTGGAACCAAATAAAAGAACGGTTCACCAAAACCACCGCACATCATCATTGACAATTTTGAATGAGTGAGTGATAGAATGAGTGAATGGAGGGCGGGATGTAAAAAAATCATCAAATTCTATTTTGCTACAGAACGAAACAGATAATGCAATGGCGTTTTGAGCAAAAATCGCCCAAAACGCAACACACCGCCCCGAAGGGGCAAAATACCGAAGCGCAGGGCATCGCCCTGCGGAACAGCGCACATTAGTCGTTTGAAGCAAAAACCGCCCAAAACGAATTGAGATAAAAGAAATTCACTTATTCAATCATTCTGTCACTCTATCATTCAAAATTGCCCCCATGTTCCGCCTTCTCTTCATCTGTCTGTTTCTGTCCGCCAGTCTGTACGGCCGCACCTTGACGGTGTGTTCCGCCTGTGGATACAAATCAGTACGGGCGGCGGTGGCGGCGGCCCAATCCTGCGACACGGTGCTGATAAAATCCGGCACGTACAGAGAAGGCGGCGTACTGATTGACAAACCGTTGACACTGTTGGGCGTGGGCAATCCGGTGCTGGACGGCCAGCAAAAACACCAAGTCATCACCGTGCGGGCCAACGACGTGCTGATTCAGGGCTTGACTGTCGTGAATTCGGGCAAAGGCAGCATCGAAGATTTGGCGGGCATCAAAGTAATTGGCGTTGAGCGGGTTACGATACAAAGCAACAGACTGACGGGCAACTTTTTCGGCATCTATTTGCAAGGTGTGAGCCATTGCCGCATCATCGGCAACGACGTGCGCAGCAACTATACCACCGAGCAGAACTCTGGCAACGGCATCCACGCGTGGAAATCAGACCACATCGAAATTGCAAAGAACCACACCCAAGGCCACCGCGACGGCATCTATTTCGAGTTTGTGACAGATTCCAAGATTCACCATAACCTGAGCGAGAAAAACATCCGCTACGGGCTGCATTTCATGTTTTCGCACAACGACGAATACCGGCACAACACGTTCCGCAACAACGGCGCGGGCGTGGCCGTGATGTACACGCGAGGCGTGACCATGCAGAACAACCGTTTTGTGAACAACTGGGGCAGTGCGGCCTACGCACTGTTGCTCAAAGACATTTCAGACAGCCGCATTGAGGACAATGTTTTTCATGAAAACACAGTGGGAATTTTCATGGAAGGCACCAGCCGTTGTCACGTGGAAAGCAACGAATTCAGCAGCAACGGCTGGGCAGCCCGCATCCAGGCCAGTTGCAACGACAACACATTCACACTGAACAATTTCATCGGCAATTCTTTCGACATCGCCACCAACGGCTCGTTGGTTTTGAATACCTTTGACCGAAACTACTGGGACAAATACGAAGGCTACGACCTGAACCGCGACAACATCGGCGATGTGCCGTATCGTCCGGTGAGTCTGTACGCCATGGTGGTGGAGCAAATGCCGCACGCAATGATGCTCTACAGAAGTTTCATGGTTTCTCTGCTGGACAGAGCCGAAAAAGTGATACCCAGCCTGACACCGGAAAACCTGCTTGACAACCAACCGGCGATGAAGAAGTTGTGAGTTATGAATGATGAGTGATGAGTTGCGTTTTGGGCTTTTTTTGCCCAAAACGCCTTTCGTATGCAGGTCTGCACGCCGTGCGTCTGACCGGAAGCACAGGCCCGCAAAAGACAAAAGGCTTGCGTTTCAGGCAAAAAACAGTAAAAATGCGACTCAAAAACAAACTTTAGAGGTTGTTTGAAATTTGTCAGTGCGAATGTGTTTTGAGCAAAAAACGCCCAAAACGCACCAATTTGACAATCCTGTTAATCCTGCAATCCTGTCCAAAAAACGATTTCAAACACATGAAACCTCTGTTGTTCTCTTTTTTGTTCTTCATTGGCTTTTCTGTCGGTTGCACAGAGCCGAAGGAGGACAAAAAACAGAAACCTACAGACACGATAGAACTTTTGGCCGCACTTCCCACAGAAACTCCGGCCCCTGCTGACAACCCGACCACACCCGAAAAAGCCGAATTGGGCAGACTGCTGTTCTATGACCCCGTTCTGTCCGGCGGGCGGGACGTGAGTTGCGCCACCTGTCATCACCCTGAATTTGGCTATGCCGAGTTGCGCGACTTGTCCATCGGTGTAAACGGCGAGGGACTGGCCGGCAGTCGCACCTTCCGCACCCCGAACGACATCCCGTTTGTGAAGCGCAACTCACAAAGCGTACTGAACGCAGCGTTCATTGGATTGACAAACGGACAGGTTTTGAATCCGGCCACGGCTCCGATGTTTTGGGATGTGCGGACGCAAAGCTTGGAGAAACAGGCGTTGGAACCCATCAAAGCGTTTGAAGAGATGCGCGGCCACGCCTTGTCTTCAGACCACGTGCTGGACAGCATTGTGGCCCGGCTCAACGCCATTCCCGAATACAGAAGCCGTTTTGGGCAAATTTTCGGCAAAACCGACGCTGTCACCAGCGACAATGTAGCCAAAGCTATTGCTGCGTTCGAGCGGACGCTGGTGGCGGGTAATTCGCGTTTCGACCAGTACATGCGCGGCGACGGCAACGCACTGTCGCCCAACGAAACAGCGGGCATGAATTTGTTCCTGCAATCAGGGTGCGCCAAGTGCCACAACGGGCCGATGTTCTCGGACTTCAAGACGCACGTACTCGGCGTGGGCGACAACGAAAAACTACCCAAATCCGACGACGGCACCAACCGCACGTATGCGTTCCGAACACCGTCGCTGCGCAATTTACGTTTCACGGCTCCTTACATGCACAACGGCAATTTCGCCACGTTGGAACAAGTACTGACGTTTTATGAAGATCTGGCGGGTGGCAAAATAGAAAACCCGCACGTCAAAGCCGCCCAACTCGACCCGCTGACGCACGACTTGAAGGTGAATTTCAAAGACATTTCGCTGATTATAGAATTCCTGAATTCATTGAACGATACGAAATTTGACAGAAAAATTCCCGAAAAAGTCCCCAGCGGACTGAAAGCGGGAGGAAACATATAAACGGCCCCACCCGGCCTCCCCCAAGGGGGAGGAGAAAAGAAACTCCCTCCCCTTGGGGAGGGCCGGGGTGGGGCCTCATCACTCATGATACAGACCAGTCATTTATATAAAACCTTTGGCAAGCTCAAGGCTTTGGACGACCTGACGGTGCATCTGGAGGGCGGCCGGGCCGTTTCGTTGATCGGGCCGAACGGATCGGGCAAGACCACGTTCATCAAGTGCCTGCTGGGCATGGTGGTGCCAGACAGCGGCGAAATCCTTTTCCAAAGCCGTAGCATCGCCCGCGACCACACGTATCGCAGCCAAATCGGCTACATGCCGCAAATCGGGCGGTACCCGGACAACCTGACCATCAGGCAGTTGCTGGACATGATGATAGACATCCGCAAAGGCCTGTACCGCGAACGCGACGAGGAACTGATCCAAGCGTTCGGACTGGAAAAACTGTACGACAAACAGATGCGCACCCTGTCGGGCGGCACGCGGCAGAAAGTGAGTGCCTGCCTCGCCTTCCTGTTCGACCCGCCCGTGCTGATTCTCGACGAGCCGACGGCCGGATTGGATCCGCTTTCGGCCGAAATCCTGAAAGACAAAATTCTGCACGAAAAACGCAAGGGCAAGCTGATTCTGATCACTTCGCACATCCTTAGCGACTTGGAAGAACTGACCACTGACGTGATGTACTTGATTGAAGGGCGGCTGCAGTTCTATAAGCCGCTACAGGCATTGAAACAAGAGACCGGCGAAGAAAAACTCAGCCGCGCCTTGGCGAAGATAATGCAAAAATCTAATTCAGAATTCAAAATTCAGAATTCAGAGATTGCTTTTCAGAAAAACCACATCAAGTAACCATTTGCTTTTTTCAAATATTGCCTATTGTTTTTTATTCCACTTCGCACCAGAGTTGTGTCTATATTCATCGACACTGTTTTGAGTGTTTTTTGAGAGATTTTCGCAAACCCTCCGTTTGTAATTCTTAATTCTGAATTCAAAATTCTGAATTGTCCCATGCACAGCAAAATAGTCAAATACGTTCTGTACGACATTGCCCGGAACCGCATTCTGTTGGCGTACACGGCATTTCTGTTCGTGGTGTCGCTGAGTGTGTTCCGGTTGGAGGACAATCCGGCCAAAGGAATGCTCAGCCTGCTCAACATCGTGCTGATTGTGGTGCCGTTGGTCAGCATTGTGTTTTCTACGATTCACTTCTATAATTCCTACGAATTCATAGAACTTTTGGTGGCCCAGCCCCTCCCCCGTCGTCACATTTTGCTCAGTGAATACGTCGGTTTGTCAACAGCCTTCGCATTGGCTTTCTACGTGGGCGTGGGGCTGCCAATCCTGTTTTTCAATCCGTCGGCCACCGGACTGACGCTGTTGGTGGCGGGCGTGTTCCTGAGCTTTGTGTTTGTGTCGCTGGCGTTTTTTGCGGCCACGCTCACCCGTGACAAAGCCAAGGGCATCGGCTTGGCTCTGATGC
>JALOMD010000266.1 GCA_025455595.1 Cytophagales bacterium
GCGGCTGTTTTATGCAATGGAAAACCACATCATCCACCATCGCGGGCAGGCCATTGTCTATTTGCGGCTCAAAGGCATTCGCCCGGAGGGGTACGTGGGCTGGTGACGAATCTCTGTAAATAAGTGGTTAGTCTTTAGTTGTATTGATCAGCCGGGTTGCAGACATGGTGCTTTGCGGGAAACTTTGCGCCTTTGCGTGAAAGATTGCTCGCAAAGTACGCAAAGGCTTTCGTAAAGGGCGCGAAGATAGGTACAACTTAACTAACCAATTCGGTTAGTCTTTAGTAAAAAACAGTCTCAGTAAATCGGCAATCAAGTATTTGCTTTTTTATAGCCGAAAACAACATGAGCTGATTTCTATCAGGCATTTAGAATTTGGCAGTTTGGTTTGTACACATTTCAATCTGTACGATTTGGCGTTTTGGGCAAAAAACGCCAAATCTCGCAACACACGGGAGTTGACATTTTTTGCCCAAAACGCCAAAGTAACCAAGCCCCTGTTTCTGTTAAAATTTCGTTCTCATGACAAAAGACTTTTGGAATGACCGCTACGGACAAACCGCGTTTGCTTATGGCACCGAACCTAACCTGTTTTTGGCAACGCAATTGTCCAAACTAAAGCCGGGCAGGATTCTGTTTCCCGCCGAAGGCGAAGGCCGTAATGCGGTCTTTGCGGCAAAAACGGGATGGCAAGTGGCCGCTTTTGACCAAAGCGAGTCGGGAAAGCAAAAAGCCGAAAGATTGGCACAAGAAAACGGGGTTTCGATTGACTATCGGGCGGGCGAATTTCAATCCATTGCGTACCCGTCTGAAGAATTCGACGTAATAGCCTTGATTTACGCCCATTTTCCAGCCGACGTAAAATCACAGTACCACCGGCAATTGAGCAAATACTTGAAAAAAGGCGGAATTGTCATCTTCGAGGCATTTGGTAAGCAACACTTGCCCTACGTTACACAAAATCCGAAAGTCGGCGGGCCGCGAGACATTGACATGCTGTTTTCAACAGCAGAACTACAAGCCGACTTTAGCGATTACGAAATACGCGAACTTGCCGAAACAGAAATTATGTTGGAAGAAGGTATTTTTCACAACGGACTCGGCTCGGTTGTGCGGTTCGTCGGTCGGAAAAAATAACACCTGTCAATCATGAAATACTTGTTCATCGGACTGATTCGCTTTTATCAATACGGCATCAGTCCTTACTTTGTCGGAAGTTGTCGCTTCACGCCCACTTGTTCGCAATACGGCATCGAGGCCATTCGCAAACACGGTGCGGCCAAAGGCGGCTGGCTCACGGTGCGTCGCATGTGTCGCTGCCATCCGTGGGGCGGCCACGGCTACGACCCGGTGCCCTAAGGCCCAAGCCCCGAACGGGCGTTTTGGCAAAAAATTGTAAAATCCCGCCCACGCCGAGTGCGTGCCTGCCACGCACCTGGCGTGGGCAAGAATCGGCGGGAATGCCCAAAACGCTTGTCAATCACACAGACGGGCGTTTGTAGAAATTTCAGATTGCATCCACCAGTCGTTCTGTTTAAAATCAAAATTCACAACAACCAATGGAAACTTCGCAAGAAAAACCGGCAAAACCCGGCAAAGTTTTTATCACCATTCTGTCGGGTTTCTTAGGTTCTGGCAAGACAAGCCTGCTCAATCACATTATTCGCACCAACACAGACCGCAGAATCGCCATCATAGAAAATGAATTCGGCGAAATTGCGATAGACAACGAATTGGTGATTTCTGAAAAAGAAGACATCTACACACTCGCCAATGGCTGTGTGTGTTGCTCACTGAACACCGAACTGCTCGACACCATCCTGAAGCTGCGCGACAAAGGGATTGAGCAAGTGATTATAGAGACAACCGGCATTGCCGACCCCGGACAAGTGGCCGGAGCCTTTCTGTTCGGGCCGGAAATGCGCGAGTTGCACGAGACGATAGTACTCAACGCCATTGTAACCCTTGTGGATGCGCGGCAGATAGAAAAACAACTGAAAGCAACCAGAGAAGTCCAACGTCAGATCGGCTATGCCGATGTGTTGGTATTGAACAAAGTGGACTTGGTGGATGCGGAACAGAAGCAGCGGGTGAAGCGTCTGTTGCAAAGCCTGAACACAGAGGCGCGTCTGTACGAAGCCGAGTTCGGCAAAGTGGAAATTCCGAACCTGTTTGCGCTGAATCTCGCCTCGGCGCAGTCCGTACTGAAAGGCTCGTTTACCGACGGTGCCACAGACGAAAACCTGCACGAAGGATTGGTCAGCTACAGTTTCGTCATCAAAGAGCCGCTGGACATCAACAAACTGTCGCCGTGGCTGATGGCGTTGATTTTCCTGAGCGGCACCGAGATCTACCGCAGCAAAGGCATTCTTCAATTGAGAAACGAAAGGAGAAAATACATTTTCCAGTCGGTGGGCGAGCAGTTTCTGCACGAATACGGCACCGAATGGCAAAGCGATGAAGAACAGGTTTCCAAATTGGTGTTCATTGGCCGCAACCTGAACCGCGAAATGCTGGCAACCGGTCTGTACGCCTGTGTGGAAACCACACAAAAAACAATGGCCGCCGGAACGTTTTTACGCCGATGAACCCGGCAGGTTTCGTGTTTTCAAAACATACTATTTCTGTACATTCAGCCGTTTTGACAGATTTTTGACCAAAATAACAAGATAGCATCGAAACAATTTAACAATCCAACCACTTCCATGGAAATCAGCTCACAACATGCCAGAAAATATTCAAAAGGCAGGCTTTGAAGAAAAACAGTTTGTTGTCGGTAAGGTAACACTTAATTACGTGGCAGGGCCTGACAACGGTATTCCTCTTGTTCTTATTCCGGCCCAGATTGCTACGTGGGAGAGCTATCAAAAAGTATTGCCAGACCTGAGTACGAGATTTCAAGTATATGCGGTGGATATTCGAGGCCACGGCAAATCAAGCTGGACAACAGGTGACTATTCTTGGGGAAGCATTGGAGGAGACATGTCTGCTTTTTTAAAAGAAGTAGTGCAAGAACCGGCATTTGTTTCCGGTAATTCATCGGGAGGAATCATTGCTTTATGGCTTGCGGCACATGTCCCGAATCATGTCTGCGGCATAGTTCTTGAAGATGCTCCGCTTTTTTCAGTTGAAATGCCGCGCTTTCGTGACAAAGATAGATTTGTCTATAACGGCTTAAAACATCTTGTTGAGACAATTGGCAATGTGGATAATCGAGATTTGGCAGATTACCTGCGTGGCACGAAAGTTCCTCTGAAAAACGGAAGAGTAAAACGTGTACCCGATTGGATAGTTGATGTCATCTCTTGGTTTATAAAGAGGTATCAGAAATCACACCCGAATCAACCAGTGGATATTTGGTATTTTCCTTTCACGTTGCGGTTACTGATAAAATCTATTTCCCAATTTGATCCTGATTTTGCACGAGCATTTGTAGATGGCAGATTCTATGAGAGCCTCAACCACGAAGAAGCGTTAAAAAAAGTGAAGTGTCCAATGCTTATTCTTCATGCCAATTGGTTCCGTCATCCAGAGTTTGGATTAGTTGGTGCGCTTGACGACAGTGATATATTTCACGCAAAAGAGGTGCTTCCTCAACTACAATACAAAAAAATTGATGCAAATCATGTTATTCATGTATTTAAGCCGAAAGAATTCGTACGCTCTTTAGAAGAATATGCCACCAAAAATAAAATAATTCCATGAGTTATTTCTTGGTGTTTAATCCGCTACGAATCACTTAGGATTGCTATAGTATCCGCTTGGATTTTGATTCCTAACAGACAATTTAACAATAAAACCATTTAACGTTTAGAGCCATGAGCAAAGTACCCGTAACAGTCCTGACCGGATTTTTAGGTTCCGGCAAAACCACGCTGCTGAACCGCATCCTGACCGAAAACCACGGCAAGAAAATCGCCGTCATTGAGAACGAATTCGGCGAAGTGGGTGTGGACAACGAGTTGGTCATCGGTGCCGACGAAGAGATTTTCGAGATGAACAACGGCTGCATCTGCTGCACCGTGCGCGGCGATTTGATTCGCATCCTCGGCAACCTGATGCGCCGCAAAGACAAACTCGACTACATCCTGATTGAAACCACGGGCCTGGCCGATCCGGCTCCGGTGGCGCAGACGTTTTTTGTGGACGAAGACATGCAGGACCAGTACCAGATGGACGGCATTGTGACGATGGTGGATGCCCGCCACGTGTTGCAACACATTGACACCAGCGACGAATGCCAGCAGCAAATCGCCTTCGCCGATGTGATTCTGCTGAACAAAATTGACTTGGTCACGTCCGAAGAACTGGAAAGACTCGAAGCGCGGATTCAGTCCATGAACTCACAGGCCAAGATTCACCGCACGCAAAACGCGAACCTGGCGATTGACCGTTTGCTGAACATCAAGGCGTTTGACTTGGGTGCGAAGGTGGAAGTGCATCCCGAATTCATGAAAGAAGAATTGCCGTTTGAAGCCGCCCTGATTCTGGATTTGAATGACCGCGAATACCGAATGACGCTTCAGGAAGGCCCGGACGAGACGATGGACGTTCTGTTCGTCCGTCTGGAAAACACCGACGAAGAAACCATCGAAAAAGCCAAAAAACGCGCCGTGATTGAATTTTCGGACGAGCCGGACGTGCTGAAACCGGGCAAGTTCTTGCGCATGAACCACGTGCTGAACCGACTGAAAATCGGCAAGGGTGAAAACGAATTCCGTTTCAAAACCGATAAGCCCGGCACGTGGATGCTGTTCACCCAGCACGGCCCCGACGAATTTTCGATGGAAATTGCCCAAAACGGCGATTCCATAGAACCGCAACAGACATTTGAATACGAGGCCAGTCACTCGCACGACGATACGGTGACTTCGGTGGGCATTGACCTGACCGGCAGCGTAGATTTGAAGAAATTCAACCAGTGGGTAAGCTGGCTGCTGCAAAACAAAGGCACTGACATTTTCCGCAGCAAAGGCATCGTCAGCGTGGCCGGGCACAACGAACGGTTTGTATTCCAAGGCGTTCACATGCTCTTCGATGCCCAAGCCGACCGCAATTGGCAACCCGGCGAAGAACGCCGCAACCAACTCGTCTTCATCGGCCGCAACCTCGACCGCGACGAATTGACAAAAGGTTTCAAATCATGTTTGGTGAAATAATGTACGTAGCATCACGCCGTGGCGTGATGCGCCGCCGAAGGCGGGTTTTAGCCAGCAAAAACATACTATTTCTGTCGCAGAAAAATCCTGACGGATTTTGCACAGGCTGAAGCATGTGCTACATTCAAAAATCTGATATGCCTGATAAAACTCGATTTGAAAACGAACTGGCCGTTTGGGAAACCCAGACAGACGATTACGTAGCCGGTGCCGGATGGTCGTTTGACAGCCGGTTGGTCTATGCAGCCAGCAGTGCCGGGCATTTTTATAT
>JALOMD010000267.1 GCA_025455595.1 Cytophagales bacterium
CCCGAACACCGCCGAAACCGCCGCTACGCCCAAGCCGGACTGCCACCAGTAGAGCAAGATGCCCGCGCAGAGAAACAGCGTGAACCGGATGAAAACGTAGGGTGTCCAGCGGAACATGGAAGTCGGGGTTGGAGGGTTACAGGTTCAAGGTTGCAGGTTAGAGGTTGCAGGTTCGAGGTTGGAAAATTGCTGGCGTTTTGGGCAATTTTTGCTTAAAACGCTATGAACACGCAGGTCTGACGCTGCGCGTCTGACCGGAATCCGCCGAAAGCCAAGACAACAGGCTTGCGTTTTGGGCGTTTTTTTGCCAAAACGCCAATTGTCTGAAACATGATTCGCAGGATTACAGGATTAACTTGTTAAAAAGGCAAATCCTGAAAATCGTGCAATCCTGTCTAATTAGATTAGACTCAAGTTAATCCTTGAATTCCACGAATCGCGGTTCAGACAAACCGCCCATACAACCGCGAATGCCGCATTTATCGCATCTCCGCTCTCCCTTGGGAGAGGGGCCGGGGGTGAGGCCGCAAAGCTACCCGCCGTCCGACATTGATTTTCGGCCACTTCAACCGAAAGCCTACATTTGTAGGACTTGCGCAAAACTTTGCCAAATCTGATGCTCAATTGCTTACGGTGTGATTTCGACTGACCACTAACGACTGACGACTTACAACTGACCACTAACGACTTTGCTTATGTCCAACCGAATTTGCCTCATCACCGGAGCCAACTCAGGCATCGGCTTCGTCACCGCCCGCGAACTGTCCCGGCAGGGCATGGACGTGATCATGGTTTGCCGCAACGCCGCCAAAGGCGAACTGGCTCGCAACGAAATCAAAGCCGTGGCCCGTGGCAAAGTTGACCTGCTCACCGCCGACCTCGCCAGCCAAGAATCGGTCGTGAAGTTGGCGCAACAGGTGCGGGCGGCCTACCCGCGTCTGGACGTGCTGGTCAACAACGCCGGGCTGATTCTGCAACAAGCCGAGTACTCGCCCGAAGGCTTCGAGAACACGTTCGCCATCAACCACTTGGGCACGTTTTTGCTCACCAACCTGCTGCTCGATTCGTTGCGCCGCAGCGACGAGCCGCGCGTGGTCACCGTGTCGTCGGATGCGCACAAGTGGGGCAAGTGGGATTTGAACGACGTGGCCCGGCCCAAAAACTACAGCCCGCTGGTGGCCTATGCTAATTCCAAACTCGCCAACATTCTGTTTGCCAACGAGTTGGCCCGCCGCAACGCAAACTGGGGACTGGCCTCCAACAGCCTGCATCCGGGGGCGGTGCGCACCAACTTCGGGGCGGGCGTGGGCAGCGGTTTTGTGGCGTGGATTTTCAACTTGGCACGGCCGCTCTTCCTCACCGCCGAGCAAGGTGCCCAAACGAGCATTTACTTGGCAGGCTCGCCGGAAGTAAAGGGCGTGAGCGGCAAGTATTTTGTCAAAAAAATGCCCAAAACGCCTTCCCGCGATGCCCAAAGCGAAACCAACGCCCGGCAACTCTGGGAAAAAAGCGTGGAATGGACGCGGCTGGAGGAAAGGCAAAGGGCATAGAGCAGGGGGCGTGGAGCGTGGAGCCAAGCGCATAACATAAAGCCGTTTTAGGCAAAATTTGCTCAAAACGGCTTGTCAGAACCTTGATTCTTGAACTTGGCAAATTCCAGTAAGTTTTTGCCTCTGCGCCCTTTGCGGTTCTTCTTTGCGCCTTTGCGTGCAACTCTTTTTTCTCGCAAAGGCGTAAGGGTTTTCACAAAGGACGCGAAGAAAACAGTAACCCGATAAAATAAATCGCTGACAACTAACCACTTGCCACTTACGACTTACCACTCACAACCATGCAAAACGAACAGCACAACCCTTGGCAAACGCTTTCGACCGAACATAAATACGACAACCCGTGGATTCGCGTGCAGGAAAACCAAGTGCTGAACCCCGGCGGCGGCAAAGGCATTTACGGCGTGGTGCATTTCAAGAACAAGGCCACCGGCGTGGTGCCTGTGGATGAGGAAGGCTACACGTGGCTGGTGGGCCAGTACCGCTATCCGCTCAACGAATATTCGTGGGAAATTCCGGAAGGCGGCGCACCGCTCGGCACCGACCCGCTGGCGGCGGCCAAACGGGAATTGAAGGAAGAAACCGGCTTGGAAGCCGACCAGTGGACCCTCATCAGCCGCATCCACACGTCCAACTCGGTGTGCGACGAAGAGGGTTTCGTCTTCTTGGCGCAAGGCTTGCGCCACGGGGAAAGCCAGCCCGAAGAAACCGAAGCTCTGGCTGTCCGCCGCCTTCCCCTGCGCGAGGCGGTGGACATGGTGATGCGCAACCAAATCACCGACGGCATCAGCATCGCCGGGCTGCTGAAGGCGGCTATATTGCTGGGCGTGTAGTCAAATTGGTCTTGGGTCATTAGTCTTGGGTCTTGGGTAAAAGGCGGCGCAATTTGTCATTTTGTACTCAAGACCCAAGACTAATGACTCAAGACCTACTGAGCTTGCGGCGCAAAGCGAATGGGCAGCGAAATCTCCGTTACCACCGCCTTGCCTTGGTATTTGGCCGGAACCCACCCCGGCGAGGTTTGCACCAGCCGAACGGCCTCTTCGTCGCAGCCGTGGCCGATGCCGCGCACCACCTTGATGTCGGTCAGCGAACCGTCGGCTTGCACGACGAACTGCACGAACACCGTTCCTTTTGCATTGGCAGTGCGAGCCGTTTCAGGATACCGCAGGTTTTCACGCACGTGCCGGAAAAACGCGTCAGTGCCGCCTTTGGGCTGGGCTTCCTCGTCCACAAAAATCAAGTCGGCACGCGGGGCCGAGGCGGTTTGGGCGTTGGCAGGCAGAGCCAAGCCAAGACCGGCCAAGCACATGGTGCCATAAACCTTGGCCCAAGCGTTAAACTGTAAATCAGCTTTCATAGTTGTGATAAAAAAGTCGTTAGTCGTCAGTGGTCAGTCGTAAGTGGTGAGTCATAAGTGGTAAGTGGTAAGAGATTAGCCGTAAGCGTTTTAGCCATTTTTTGCCCAAAACGCTTGCGACTTACCACTTATGACTTGCCACTAATTATGACTTGTCACTAAGTATTCAGCAAATTTCGCCATCCGTGTGTTGCCACGCCTGCGATTTTGGGCGCATACCCGTTGCGTGTAACAAAAACGCGAGAATCAAATCCGGCATTGTTGGCAGTGCGTAGGTATGGGAAAATATCGTTCAAAAAATCCAACCTGATTCCATGAAAAACACCCATTTTCACCGCTTTGCCGCTGCATTTGCCATGCTGGTGGCCTTGGCCTTCGGTTGCGAGCCAGCCAGCAGCCAACAACAAACCGCCCAGTCGGCGCAAACCGCCGCCGTTGCGCCCAAGCCGGACAAAACCGGCAAAGTGCGCCTGAGCGAAGCCGAATGGAAACAACGCCTGTCGCCGGAGGCTTTCCAAGTGCTGCGCCAAAAAGGCACCGAGTACGCAGGCACCGGCGCGTTGCTGAAAAACAAGAAGAAAGGAACCTACGTGTGCGGCGGCTGCGGACTGCCGCTGTTTTCGTCGGCCCACAAGTTTGACTCCGGCACCGGCTGGCCCAGTTTCTACGATGTAGTCAGCAAACAAAACGTGGGCGAACACGACGACCGTTCGCACGGCATGGAACGCACCGAAGTGGTCTGCAACCGCTGCGACGGACACCTCGGCCACGTCTTCAACGACGGCCCCAACCCCACGGGCCTGCGGTATTGCATCAATTCGCTATCGCTGCGGTTTGTGGAAGACGGGAGTAAGGAGTGAGGAATGAGGCGGCTATGCGTTTTGGGCAAAAATCGCCCAAAACGCACTTGACACGGCTGTTTTCAGCCCCGTAGGAGCGAACCGTCTGTAGCAACCGAAACGAAGTCAAGCAAAAGCTCCGTAGGAGCGGCCCCGACATTGTGTTGTCAACCGGGTCGCTCCTACGGAGCTTTTCGCTACAGCTATTCGCGTTTTCTACAGACGGTTCGCCCCTACGGGGCTTTGCCCCTTGGGATTGCAAATCCGAGGCAGTCGGGTTCGGGATTGCAAATCCCGAACAGCCTGTTGCTCTTTCGGATTTGCCTGCCCGTCCGGCACCCGTCCGCCGTGGCGGAGGCGGGCAATCCGAAAGCAACCTGTCCCGAATCTGCGATTCGAGGCCAAACTCACCGAAACTTTTGCTTGATCACTTATTTCGCCACTGGCGTTTTGGGCAAATTTTGCCTAAAACGCCTCCATACAGAAAATCTTACGCAGTGACTGTATTTTTAAGCGAACTGTGCATATTTGGTCGTCCGAGCGAACCTTTCGCTTTTGCTCGTTTTACGGTACTCGCCTCCATTGCCAATGCCTTCGTTCCGCAACTTGTTCAACCGATTCCTCGCCGCTACAGAATCCCTTTTCGACCGCATCCGTAGGCGTTTCCGAAAGCCGCTGCGCCGCACCACCGGCATTCGCATTGTGCCGTACCGGGGCTTTGGCAACGGCGCGGGTTTGTTTCTGAAAGGCCGCGTGGTGCGCAATCCGTTCGAGGCGAAGGTGCGAGAACGCGAGTCGCCTTGGCGCAATCTGCGTGCCACCTACCGCCGTTTCCTCACCAGTGAAGTGCCGGGCGTGGAGGTGCAGTTGCGCTGGGGCGAAAGCCTGCACATAGCCACCACCGACGACGAAGGCTACTTTGTATTTGAATTGGAAGCCCTGCCGGAACAACCCAAGTCGCCGATGGTTTGGCACCGGACGGAGCTGAATCTCGTGACCCGCACCGCCGACGAACCCACCGCCACCTTTGCCGAAATCCTGATGCCGCCCACCACGGCTCGGTTCGGGGTCATCTCCGACATTGACGATACGGTGCTGGTTTCCGATGTCACGCGGCGGCTGCGCATGTTGCAGTTGGCCTTGTTCCGCAGTGCCCGCACGCGGCTGCCCTTTGCCGGCGTGGCGGCGTTTTACCGAGCGTTGCAGAAAGGCTCGTCGCTGGGCGAGTTCAACCCGGTTTTCTACGTGTCAAGCAGCCCGTGGAACCTCTACGACATGCTGGTTGACTTCCTGCAACACCAAAAAATCCCCGCCGGGCCGCTGCTGCTCCGCGACATCGGCGTGAGCCGCACGGTAGCCGCCGGGTCGCCGCACTTGGCGCACAAGTCGGTGCAAATCAAGCACATCATGGAAATGTACCCGACGCTGCCGTTCATCCTCATCGGCGACAGCGGCCAGCACGACCCGGAGATTTACCAACAAGCCGTCATGGACTATCCTGACCGCATACTGGCCATTTACATCCGCGACGTAAGCCAACCGAAACGCGACATGGCTGTGCAAACCATCATTTCCAGCCTCGCCGTCCGCAGCGTGCCCATGTTTCTGGTGCCCGACACCCTTACCGCCGCCCAACACGCCGCCGCCAACGGCTGGATCACCGCCGATTCGCTGTCGGA
>JALOMD010000268.1 GCA_025455595.1 Cytophagales bacterium
CCTGTTTTCCCGACAGACGACTTGTTGCAAAAGCAGTCTCAGTCACAAACCTATTGTCCACAAACCTAAAATTGTATGATTATGAGAATTATCAATCAGCGGCATGTTCTGATTACAGGCATTGGGATGCTGCTGGGTATTGTCGCCCCGGCCGGTGCGCAGACAGCCCCACAAAGCCAGATCAGCGGCGTGGTGTATGAAGACAAAAACGGCAACGGCAAAAAAGACCGTTCTGAAAAAGGCCTGCCCAACATCGCCGTCTCGAACGGACGCGACGTGGTGCAGACCGATAAACTGGGTAACTACCGGCTGCCCGTCGGCACGGACAACATTGTGTTCGTGATCAAACCCCAAGGCTACCGGGTGCCGGCGGACGAAAACAACCTGCCCCGCTTCTATTACCGCCACAAGCCCGCCGGCTCGCCGGCACTGAAATATGCGGGCGTGGCCCCCACCCCGAAAGCCCCGGCTTCGGTTGATTTTCCGCTCACGGCCCAAGCCGAACCCGACAACTACCAGATACTGGTTTTCGGCGACCCGCAGCCGTACAGCCTTGAGGAAGTAGGTTATTTCGAGCAAGGCATCGTCAACGAAATTCTGACGCTCAAACCGGATGTCCGTTTCGGCATCAGCTTGGGCGACTTGGTGGGTGACGACCTGACCTTGTTCGAACCTTACAAGAAAGCGATTCGAAAACTGAATGTGCCTTGGTACCAGGTGATGGGCAACCACGACATGAACTACGATGTGAAACACGACACCCTCTCGGACGAAAGTTTTGAGGCGGCTTTCGGTCCTAATACCTACGCTTTCAATTACGGCAAAGTGCATTTCGTCGTGCTTGACGACATCCTCTACCCGGATCCGCGTGACGGCAACGGCTACTGGGCCGGGCTGCGGGCCGACCAGCTTGCTTTCCTGGAAAACGACCTCAAGACGGTTCCCCGCGACAATCTGGTGGTGCTGTGTTACCACATTCCGCTCTTTGACGAGCCGGGCACCGACTCCTACCGCGACGCTGACCGCCAGCGGCTGCTCGACCTGCTGTCACCTTTTCCGCACACCTTGTCGCTGTCGGCCCATACGCACATCCAGTACCACCATTTCTTTGACCGGAAGGAAGGCTTCACCAGAGACACGCCCCACCACGAGTACAACGTGGGCACCACTTCGGGCGACTGGTACTCCGGCGAAATGAACCAGAAGGGCGTGCCCGATGCCACCATGCGCGACGGCACCCCCAAAGGCTATATGCTGCTCTCGTTTGAAGGCAACCGCTACCGGTTCGACTACCGCGCGGCAGCCCAAAGCCCTGATTACAAGATTGGCGTTTATACGCCCAAGGCCATTGCCCACAAGCACGTTTCCCGCACGGAGATATACGCCAATTTCTTCCAGGGAAGTGGAAAAGATAGCCTCTCGTTCCGGATTGGCGACGGGGAGTGGACGGGCATGGAGAAAGCAGCGGAACCCGACCCGCACATGAATGCGGTGCGGGTGCGGTGGGACATGAGCGAAACGCCGCTGGCAGGCCGCCGCCCGTCCACGCCCATTGCCTCGCCCCATTTGTGGAAAGCCCGCCTGAAAGCAAACCTGCCACCGGGCGAACACCCGCTCGAAGTGCGGGCACAAGACCAGTACGGACGGGTGTTCACGCAGAAAACGACCATCCGGGTGGTAGGCAGCCAGGAAGCGACAGGAAACCGGTAGCGAACGGTTGGGTATGAAGTTGTAAGTATAGAGTCGTTAGTCGTAAGTGGTCAGTGGTCAGTTTGCTGCTATTCGCTTTGCGGCCTTTGCGGTTTCTCTTTGCGCCTTTGCGTGCAATTGTTTTTTCACCCAAAGGCGCGGAGGTTTTCGCAAAGCACGCAAAGAACCATGTGTACAACTTGGCTGACCAATACAACTAACCACTAATGACCAAGTACTCAAGTACTTAAGTAGGAACGTCAGGCTCAAAATCAATTTGAGCCTGACGTTTTTGTTTGCGGTCATAAGCGTATAACCTGTACAAACCGTTTTAGAGGTTGTTTAAAATTCAGTTTTGACGGGCGTTTTGAGCAAAAAATGCCTAAAACGCCCGTCTGTTGTCTTTTGCGAGCCTGTGATTCCGATCTTCCCGCAGGGCGGGATGACCTACTTTTCGGAGCGTTTTAGGCAAAAAATGCCCAAAACGCCGCTGCTGCAATCAAATTCATCCTCTGCCTCTCTCCTTAATTATATCCAAGTGCCTGCGCGTATTTGGTTTAACCGGTTGCGACCAAGAAGACAACTTTCAATAGGCTGACAATCAACTTATCCCACTCTTTTTCACCCAAGACTCAAGACTAACTACTCACGACTGGATACTTGTTAGCAGCATGTGAAACAATGGACGGATAATGACTTTTATCATCATTTAGAAATAGTCTAAATAAAATTTGCATGTGTAGAATTCCTGTCTTTCCTTTGCACTGTTTAGAATCTGTCTAAACAATTTTTGCCAATCTTCAACCATACGCCTACATGAATACATACCTACAACCTTTCAAAATCCTAAGTCCTTTGCTGTGGATTTGGCTGATGGTGCTTCCCACTTTTGGACAGACCGGCAAAGGCACCATTTCAGGCCGCATCTTGGATGCCAAAAAACAAGCCGTGCCCGGCGTGAGCGTGGCGGTGAAGGGAACCCGAACCGGGTCGGTTTCCGATGCGGACGGCGCGTTTCGGATTGAAAACGTGGCGGCGGGCGAAGCCGTTCTGCTCATCAGTGCCGTGGGGTACGTGTCCCAGAGCCAAAGCGTGCTGGTGCGGAGCGACGAGACCACGCTATTCGACATCGAACTCCGGCCTTCGGAAACACAACTCCAGACCGTGGAGGTGACGGGCCGCAAGGAGACCACCTATAAGAACGACCAGACGTTCATCGCCACCAAGACGGCGGTGCCCATTCGCGATGTGCCGCAGTCGGTGAGTTACGTGACCAAAGAACTCATCCAAGATCAGGCGGCCTTCCGGCTCAACGAGGTGGTGCGCAACTTCAGCGGGGTCAACCAGTTCTCGTTTTACAACGACATCACCATCCGGGGCCACCGCGTTTCGGGCGGCGACAACTACGCCCAACTCGTCAACGGATTGCGGTCCACGGCCAGTTTCTGGCGGCAGTCGCTGGTGCCGTACCTGGAGCGGGTCGAGGTCATCAAAGGCCCGGCCTCGGCCTTGTTCGGCAACACCTCGCCGGGCGGCACCATCAACCGCGTCACCAAAAAGCCGCTCGACGAGGCGCGGCAGTCGCTCAACTTTACCACGGGCAGTTTCGGCACCTTCCGGGCCACGTCCGACTTCACCGGGCCGATGAACGAAGAAAAAACGCTCCTGTACCGGCTCAACCTCGGCTACGAGAACGCCCAGTCGTTCCGCGACCTGCAATTCGACAAGAGCATCGTCATCGCGCCTTCCGTCTCGTTCCTGCCCGGCCCGCGCACCCGGCTCAACTTCGACGTGGTGTACCAGAACTCCAACGGCCGCCTCGACCGGGGGCAGGCCGTGTTTGGCAACGGCGATTTGTTCTCGGTGCCGATTTCGCGTTCCCTGAACCGTGTGAACGACTACCTGAAGGAAGAGACCTACTTCACCACCGTGTCGCTGAACCACCAGTTCACCGACAAAATCGGCTTGAACGTGGCCTACATGCGCACCGGCTACGAGGAGGATTTACTCGAACACCGCACGGCCAACACCTTCGCCAAGGACAGTGCCGGACGCGACATCCCGACGCTGATGGAGATGCAGGTGTTCATCCGCAAACGCCGCTGGATCAACGACAACATCTCCAACTACCTCAACATTGACTTCAACACCGGGCGGCTGGAACACAAGCTGGTGGTGGGCTACGACTACGCGCAGGAAACGCTGCTGCCGGGCGGCTCGCAACTGCGGGCACGGGGCTACCGCAACGCCGCCAACAACGGTTTCATCGCCAGCTACAACCGCGCCAACCGCAGCCGCTACCTGCTCGGGCCGGACGGCAACCCGGTGCCGAACGTGCCGCACTTCGACCTGGCGGCGGCCAACCCGTACTTCATGGCCGACATGAGCAAGTACTTCTACGACGTAGTTGACTTCCCGCCGACTTTCTACAACACGCAGGGATTTTACCTGCAAGACCAAATCACCATCGGGCGGCTGAAGGCCCTGCTCGGTTTCCGACAGGACTATTTCGTGGACAAGGTGGGCTACCGCACCCCGACCGAGACCCGCGTGCGGCAGCAGGCGTTTATTCCGCGCGTCGGCCTCACCTACCGCCTCACCGATCAGGTGAACCTGTACGCCACCTACGTGCAGGGCTACCAGCCGCAGGAAGCCGCCCGCATCAATAACCCCAACGCGGGCGGGCCGTTCCGTCCGCTGGTAAGCTCACTGTGGGAAACCGGGGCCAAAACCGAATGGCTGAACGGACGGCTCACGGCCAACCTGTCGGTGTACCGGCTGGCGGTGCAGGGAGCCTTGTACACGGCGGGCAACGCCAACAACGTGGATCAACTGGTGCAAATCGGGGAGGAACTCTCGCGCGGGGTGGAAGTGGACGTGATCGGGCAACTGGCACCGAACTGGAGCGTGGTGGCCACCTACGCCTACAACCGCGCCGAAATCTTGAGCAGCGGCAACTTGGAGGAAGTGAACCGGCAGAAGCCCAACGCCCCGCGCCACCAAGGCAGCCTGTGGACGAAGTACGTGTTTGCCGACGGCAGGCTGAAAGGGCTGGGCTTCGGCCTCGGCAGCAACTTCGTGACCGAACGGCTCGGCAGCATTGTGGCGGCGGGCCAGCAGCCGGTGGTGTTGCCGGGCTACACGCTCTTCAACGCCGCCGTGTACTATCAAACAGGCCGGTTCCAGATTCAGCTCAACGGCAACAACCTGACCGACAAAACGCACTGGGTGGGGGCGTATGACATCATCCGGCTGTTTCCGGGTGCGCCGCGCAACTGGCTCGCCAGCGTGGCTTACACGTTCTGAAAATAAGTACAAAGTCGTTAGTCGTTAGTCAAAAAAAATAATAAATAACTGAAAATCAGATACTTAAAATTTTTTTTGCGGGTCAGGAGTAACATAAATGGATTTCTGTCAAGTGCCTGCTCAAAGATGGTTTTATCTAATTTTTGCCCGAAACACTTGACAATTATTTGACAGTCAGACCAGTAAGCTACCAAACCAAAGACTAACTACTCAGGCATTTAGTATCTTTTACAAACGCAAAACCCCATGCGATTGCGCAGACTCATCGGACAAATCCATCTCTGGCTCGGACTCGCGTCCGGGCTGGTGGTGTTTATCGTCAGCCTGACCGGATGCCTGTACGTGTTCGAAGAGGAGATACGGGCCGCCACCCACGCGGATTTTTATTACGTGCCGCCGCAAAGCCGCCCGGAAATCACCGTGGACGAGGCC
>JALOMD010000269.1 GCA_025455595.1 Cytophagales bacterium
TTTCGGCGAACGGCCCGGGATGGGCGGTCAGCAACCGGCCAAACGGGTCGGTGGTTTTCACGTAGGGGGCCAGTTCCGTCCAAAGCCGACGTTGGAGGACGATTTGTTCTTCGCGCTGGCGGCTGTCTTTCAGGTACGGATAATACGGCAAAGTAACTTCGCCCGCCAGCGTCCACGCCACCGGATAGGCTCCGTAGCGGGCAATCACGTACCGCCAGTGTTTTTTCAGTTTCCCGGCACCCATCATGGGGCCGTAGTACGCCCAGGTGCCCACGATGTTCGGCACCAGCCCGGATTTGACCAGCCACCCGATGCGCTGGTCGGTCAGGTCGAAGTAAGCGGGGTTGATGCTGCGGAAAGCCGTGTCCCAGGCGTGTCCCGCTTCATTGGCTCCGCGTTCATCAAACGGCACGATGTCACAGGGAAAGGCCACGGCGAACTGAATGACGGAGAAGCCCTTGCGCACACGGTCGGCGGTGAGGTACTGGAAATCGTCGGGCCAGCGGAACGCTTTCCGCATCCCCAGCCACCACGAATCGGCCAGCCAGAAGAACGGCGTTCCGTCCGCGTGTTGCATGTGCCGGTTGGACTTGCCGGTGCTCAACCGGATGGGGCCGTGTTGCAGCAAGGCGTTTTTGCCGGCATAAGGCGTTACGACGATTTTCCCCTGCCGGTTGTGCAGCCCCCGGTTTTTGGGGTCGGAGCAGATGGTTCGGAAGCGATAAGTGCCCGGCTTAGGGGCTGCGTACCGCACGCGCCACTCGCTTTCACCTCCCCAAAACGCCGGTACGCGTTGCTGCTGTCCGTCGGGGGCGGTGACCAGCACATCCAGTTCGATTTCGTTGAACGGGTCGGCGTAGGGGCGCGACGAGGTGTAGGCCCATTCCGTCACGACGTTGGTTTCGGTGGTGAGTTGCAGTGTTTGCGCCGAAACACAATTGACAAGTAAAAGTATGGACACCCAAGCGACGGAAGCAATCCGTTTCCATCCGAATTCAACTTTCGCATTTTTCAAAACCACAATCGGCCCGTTCGTTGAATGAAAGATGGGCGTGCCTTGCAATATGAGAAGATCAAGTTTAGACATTGTTGAAAAACAGTAAAATCTGAAAAAGAAAGCGGTTGGAATAGAGTAGCTCTACTGAATTTTGACACCTCATCACTGGAGAAAAGAAGAAAGAGCCAGGAAAAAGAGTGATTCAAGCCGGGCAAACCTTCTTTTCTCTTTCATCTTTTCTCTTTTGTCCAGTAGTGTGTTTTGACACTTTGTTTCAAATCGAAATAGTATCTTTTCAAAAGGCAAAACCCCGGCTGAAGATTAGAGTTACTTTATGTTGATAGTCAGATGGTTATCTCAGCCGCTCGCCTCTGGCGAGTGGCGACTATCCCCCGGCCTCTGGCCGGATACAGACAAAAACAAGTAGCAGGCAATTCGATTAATTTATTGATTATCAATGTCTTACAAAAAACACAATCTGTTCCTATGCATCTGCTTCCGGCCAGAGGCCGGGTGATAGTTGCCACTCGCCAGAGGCGAGCGGCTGGCGTTCTATCTGATTATCAACTCAAAGTAACTCTATTGTATCAATTCAATTACCGATGTTACGCCGATGTTCAGAAAGCATTGTAAAAAACCGTTTTGGGCAAATTTTGCCTAAAACGCTACCTAACATCCGTTACTACTAATACCAATGTTGAATGATGAATTAATTGAAAATCAGCAACTTGCAACTCTATAAACACGCACTTAGTCTGTTATTTTGGTATAAATAATCCAGCATTAATAGATTGGATTGTTTCCTTTGCAACTGTTTGGTAATTAGCCTAAGTGCCCGACAGCAATTAGTTTGTGTTATTTTTGGCACACAAGGAATAATGTAAAACTCTGACTGTCAGCTACTTATACTTTTGTTTTTACCAAAGGCTTCATCACAGGACAAAAGAGAAAAGACGAAAGAGAAAAGAGGGTTTGCCCGGCTTGAATCACTCTTTTTTCTTGGCTCTTTCTTCTTTTGTCCGGTGATGAACTGACCACTGACGACTGACCACTAACGACTGACCACTAACGACTCTGTACTTACTTAGAAATCTTCAGTTGCGGTTTTGAAACGGATTGTGTTGCTGGCGGTAATCCTTGGGAGGAATACCGGTTTTGTTTCTGAACAACCGCGAAAAATGAAACACCGACTCGAATCCCAAGCTTCTGGAAATCTCGCTGATGTTGAGAAAAGTGGAGGAAAGCAGTGTTTTGGCTTTTTCAAGCCGCAAGTGCAAATGATACTGAGCCGGAGAAACGCCCGTGTATTCCTTGAAAGTCCGCCGGAACCAGGAATAACTCACATTCAGCTTGTCGGCAAGCTGGGTCATGGGTATGTTTCCTTCAAGCCCTTCCCGAATCAGGAATTTGGCCGTTTCTATGATTTGCGTGTTTTTGTCGTTCGACAAAGGCTCTTGTTTGTTTTTGGAAGAGGCCCAGTTGATGACTTGCAAGGCCATGCCGGGCAACAGAAGCTTGTAGCCGACAGGGGTGGTTTTCACGGCATCGAGCAGCGTTTTGTACAGATTGACGAGCATTTCGTCGTTTCCTACCTTCCAAATGGGCTGGGTCGGGTCAAGAATGGCTCGCTTGACCAGTTCATCGGCATAGTATCCTTGAAATCCCATCCAGTATTCTTCCCAACCCACCTGAAAATTGGGCCGGTAGCGGTGCCACACGCCGGGAGACAGCAAAAAGGCTTGTCCGCCGGAAACCTCTGTTTGTTCCACATGCTCTGACATGAAGATGCCTTTGCCGTGCGCAATGTAAATCAACTGGTAACTGTTGAGCACCCGGCCTTTGTCCCAACTGAGCAAGTACTCCTTGGGGTGTTGCCGCTCGGGCGGGTAGGCCTGGCGGCTGGAAACCTTGGCATAGCCACAGTTGGTCACTGTGAAGCCCCAACCTTCTTCTTTCGCATCAAAATCAAGGTATTTGTGAAAGTTATCCATCATTTGTAAGGATACATCGGCAGCATCGGTTGCATCGGTTCGGTGCGGTTTCAAAAATTGAATGGATTGTTTTCCGGCAGCGGCTGGTCTGACACCACGGCCCGGTTGGCCCGCCCCGCCAAATCGGTCAGGGCCTTGACGATGTTCGGGTGCTGTGCCGACAGGTCGCGCTGCTCGCCGGGATCGGTTCGGAGGTCGAACAGCATTGCCTTCTCGTGCCGCAGCGGTGACCACGAACGTCGCCAGTTGCTGGGCATCACCAGTTTCCAGTCCTTGTAGCGCACCGAGACCACCTCCCCCTTGTTGACTCCCTGCACCCCGAAGTGCGTGTTGCGCACACCTGGTGCCTCGCCCTTCAACAGCGGCAGCAAGTCTTTGCCGTCAATGGTGCGGTCGGTCGGGACGGCGGCTCCGCCCAGCCGGGCCAACGTCGTGAACCAGTCCTGTCCCGTCACCAGCGCGTCGGTGGTTTGTCCCGCCTTCACCACGCCCGGCCAGCGCACCAGGCAAGCCACCTTGGTTCCCCCCTCGAAGAACTCCTGCATCTTGCCGCCCCGCAGCAGGTGGCGGCGGCTCGTGTCAACCGTTGCGAACTTGCCGTAGCAAGCTTCCAGTTCGGGGTAGCGGATGTGCAGCGGGCCGTTGTCCGACAGCAGCACCACGATGGTGTTCTGCTCCAAGCCGTTCTGTTTCAGCGCATCAAGCAAAACCCCCACCGTGTGGTCGAGGTATTCGACGGCATCGCCGTAGGCCCCGCCGGCACTGCGGCCCTCGAAGCCGCGCGGCAAGAACCAGGGCGTATGGGTTTCGATGTTGGCGAAATGCAGGTAGAAGGGCTGTTTGGCCTTGGCCTGCCGGGCGATGAACCCGCAGGCTTCGCGCAGGAACAACTGGGGCAGGTCGGCCAGTGTGTTGTTGTCCAGCCGCTGCACCACGTCGGTGCCCCGGATGAGCGGAATGGGCGGAAAACCCTTCGAGCCGGTGCCGCCCTGCCGTTCGGGGCCGTGGTCGTTGGGATAGGGAATGCCCACGTACTCGTCGAAGCCCTGGTTGGTGGGCAGGAACTTGGTCAAGTGACCCAGATGCCACTTGCCCACCACCGCCGAACGGTAGCCCCGGCCCCGGAGCAATGTGGCCAACGTGATTTCGCGCCGGGGGTCCAGGCCGGTGGTGTCGTTGGGAAACAGCACGCCCAGACCTGTGTTGCCGTTCACGCGCCGGGCGTTGCGACCCGTGAGCAGGGCGGTGCGGCTGGGCGTGCAGGTGCCGTGCGGGGCGTAGAAACTCGTCAGGCGCAAGCCCTCGCGGGCCAGCCGGTCCATGTTGGGGGTGCGGAAGCGTTTCTCGCCGTAGCAACCCAGGTCGTCGTAGCCCACGTCGTCAATCACGATCTGGACGATGTTGGGACGGGTGGACTGGGCCATGAGCGGCGTGACCCATAAAAATAGCAGGACATAGATAAATCTGTTGTTCATAAGGATGTGTTTACCGTCCGAAAGGAAGTATCGGACGCGTACTTTGTCGGTGGTCATGATCACTGCTGCGCGGTTGGTTTGACATTAGAGTTACTATACGCTGATAATCAGATACTTACAAAAAAACGCGCAGCCGCTCGCCTCTGGCGAGTGGCCACTATCCCCCGGCCTCTGGCCGGATACAGACAAAAACAAGTAGCAGGCAATTCGATTAATTTATTGATTATCAATATCTTACAAAAAAAACAATCTGTTTCCAGGCATCTGCTTCCGGCCAGAGGCCGGGGGATAGTTGCCATCCCGACACGTCGGGACGGCTGCGTTAACTATTTGAAAATCAGCCAAGAGTAACTCTATTGGCGCGGCTTTGTTCTTTGGTAAGAGAAATATGGTTTTCTAATGGTGATTGGTTTGTCCAGAAATTCCGGCTCTGTTTATGCACAGTGTTTTGGGCGTTTTTTGCCTAAAACACTATGCATCCTCTTTCATAACACTTTTCCGGCCGGTCTCTTCGTGCGAGCCAATTCCGTTTTGAACGAGTCGGCCATTCTTTTCAATTTCTCATAGCCGATAGACACAAAAGCCGGATGGCGAACCACTGGAGACAGCGTGAAAAGCGTTGTTTTCATGTAAGGGTGTTCTTATTCGCGTTTCTTTAAATCCTACGGGCATGGCAAATCCGTTGAGCCGCATTCGCGAATCATTGCGCTAAAAAATGTCAAAAAAGTTATATTCAGTATGAAATTTTTCATAGAAGCGCATGGGAACGGTTATAATTTCTGGGAACGTTCCCGGAAAATGGTTGCATAAACGTTGTGAAATTACGATGAACATCGGCCGAAATTTGTGACCGAGTCGGCAGCATGGTTCCATTAAGAAAGCACCGGGACTGTTTACGGTTTCAGTGTTCAAGAACGTTTTGGGCAAATTTTGCCCAAAACGCCCCTACGG
>JALOMD010000270.1 GCA_025455595.1 Cytophagales bacterium
GTTCTTCGATGCTTCGTTCTTCGATGCTTCGTTCTTCGATGCTTCGTGGCGTTGCACGCCACAGACGCTGTCGATGAGATACGTTTTGGGCAAAAATTGCCTAAAACGCAACACGAAGCATCGAAGAACGAAGCATCGAGAAGTTTTGCTATTACGTTGTTTATGTCGTAGCTTTGCGGCCTGAAATCCAATCCTACCTTTTGCAATAATAAGCACCCTAATGGCAAACGAAACACTGACCCAAGAGGTCTCCGCTGCCGCTTCGGTTTCCACGAAGAAGACGCGCATCGGGAAAGTAACCCAAGTAATCGGTCCGGTGGTGGACGTAAGCTTCCAAGCCGAACACAGCCTGCCCAATATCCTCGACGCACTGGAAATCACCCGTCCCAACGGTGCCAAACTGGTGCTGGAATGCCAGCAACACCTCGGCGAAGACCGTGTGCGTGCCATCGCCATGGACAGCACCGACGGCCTGCAACGCGGCATGGACGTGGTTGACCTCGGCGGCCCCATCCAAATGCCCACCGGCGAAACAATCAAAGGCCGGTTGTTCAACGTAGTCGGCGAGGCCATTGACGGCATTCCGCAACCCAAGTACGAACACACATTGCCCATCCACCGCCACGCCCCCCGCTTCGAGGACTTGACCACCTCCACCGAGGTGCTGTTCACGGGCATCAAGGTCATTGACTTGATCGAGCCTTATGCCAAAGGCGGTAAAATCGGTCTGTTTGGCGGTGCCGGCGTAGGCAAAACCGTTCTGATCCAAGAACTTATCAACAACATTGCCAAGGCATACGCCGGTTTGTCGGTGTTTGCCGGCGTAGGCGAACGCACCCGCGAAGGCAACGACTTGCTGCGCGAAATGATTGAGGCGGGCATCATCAAGTACGGCGACGCTTTCAAACACTCGATGGAAGAAGGCGGCTGGGACTTGAGCAAAGTGGACATGGACGAACTGGCGAAGAGCCAGGCTACGTTCATTTTCGGACAGATGAACGAACCTCCCGGAGCACGTGCCCGCGTGGCGTTGTCGGGTCTGACCATCGCCGAACACTTCCGCGACGGCGACGGCACCGGCAAAGGCCGTGACATTTTGTTCTTCATTGACAACATCTTCCGCTTCACGCAAGCCGGTTCCGAAGTGTCGGCCCTGCTGGGCCGGATGCCCTCGGCGGTGGGTTACCAGCCCACGCTGGCCACCGAAATGGGTGCCATGCAAGAACGCATCACCTCGACCAAACGCGGCTCCATCACCTCGGTGCAAGCCGTTTACGTACCCGCCGACGACTTGACCGACCCGGCTCCGGCCACGACGTTCGCCCACTTGGATGCCACCACGGTGTTGTCGCGGCAAATCGCGGCGTTGGGCATCTACCCGGCCGTTGACCCGCTGGACTCCACCTCGCGCATCCTCACGCCGGAAATCGTGGGCGAGAAGCACTACCGCACCGCCCAGCGGGTGAAAGAAATCCTGCAACGCTACAAAGAGTTGCAGGACATCATCGCCATCTTGGGTATGGACGAGCTTTCGGAAGAAGACAAGCAGACTGTGTTCCGTGCCCGCCGGGTGCAGCGTTTCCTGTCGCAGCCGTTCCACGTGGCCGAGCAGTTCACCGGCCTCAAAGGCGAGCTGGTGCCCATCGAAGACACCATCAAGGGCTTCAACATGATCATCGACGGCGAACTCGACCACCTGCCCGAGTCGGCCTTCAACTTGGTGGGAACCATCGAACAAGCCATTGCCAAAGGCGAAAAAATGCTGGCGGAAGCAAAATAATTATTAATTCAGAATTCAGAATTTAGAATTCAGAGGGTTATTGAGACTGAGAGGCTTATTCGTAAACCCTTTTGTAATTCTGAATTCTGAATTCATAATTCTGAATTGAAATGACGATAGACATTATCACCCCCGATAGCCAAGTTTTTTCTGGCGAGGCCGTTTCGGCGACGTTTCCGGGCAGCGACGGCTCGTTCCAAGTGCTGAACAACCACGCCGCCCTGATCAGCACCCTTGACCGGGGCCGCATCGTCGTCAAAACCGCCCAAGGCGAGCAGCAATGGGAAGTGGACGGCGGTGTGGTGGAAGTGCTGGACAACAAAGTAACCGTACTGGCCGAGGCCGTCGTCAGTTGACGAACCCGGCTCCCAAAACAAAAAAGCCCCGACTGAATCGGGGCTTTTTTGTTTCAACGCAGCCCCAACGAGTCGGAACCATGTTGCATTTTGGAAACAAATTCTCCGCTGATTTTACTGTTCCGATTGTAAAAGAAAACGGTCTGGACTTGCTCTTGTGTGGTTAGGTTCAACGGCTGAGATTTTCACTTTGCGGTTTTGAGAGACAAACTTCGAACAAAAGCATAAGCAGTGTTTCCTATTAACAACCACGCCAATGGATTCGACACATTATCCTTCAAAGTAATCAGGCCGAATGCAGATACAAACAGAAGCATCAGCGCATTGGAGAGAACCAGCAGAATTTTGTCTTTTTTCTTGCAGCCCGTCTGCACGACCATATTGAGGCAGCCAAGTAAGAAAAGGCTCAAGCCTGCACCTACGAACCACAGTTTCTGCTCGGTAAACGGTCGAGAATTGGCAAGCCCCACCACAGTGTGTGCCAGCGCAAGGGCCAAAAAGATGAATGAATGTATTTGCTTCGCCATGGTCGTGCTGTTTGATTTGCCATGAAGCCACGGCTTAAGGAGTCAAGCAAAAACAATCGCGTATTTGGAATTGCATCAGAAGCGTTTTAAGCATTTTTTGCCCAAAACGCAAATACTCGGAAGCTTTTGCTCTACCCTTTAAAACCCGAGTTCATGCATGATGAAACTTTTTACGCCATCACCGCCCGTCAATTTCAGCCAAGCCTCACTCTTGCTGTCTTTGACAGACAGGTCGAAAGTAAAAAAGTCGCAACAGATTCTTTCGGTTTTTACAAACTCAAGCAACTCGTCAAGCGTTTGGTCGGTGCCAAGGAATCTGAAGGCATAACCGTTGTCAAGTTCTTGCACACCTGTCACTTTCTGCCTCAATTTTTCAAAAACCGTCTCCTTGCGTTTTTGCAAATCGTCCGTTGCCAATGTACAACTCAATTGTTTCTGCTGGGGTACGGGTTCTTGGTTGCCGAGAGTTGTCCCATGTTTTTTGTCCATAGTTTTATCCGTTTATTGTCATTTTCAAAGTTAGTCTTTTTCCGGTGCTTTATGGTTTTACTTGCATAGGAGATATTATGCTTTCGCGTTTTGGGCGTTTTTTGCCCAAAACGCGATAAGTACTTGGTCAAGCAACTTGTACCGATTTTGAATGATGAATGCGTAATGTCGAATGATGAATTCTTGAAACTCCACAAACACGCACTCAGTCTTTTAGTCTGGTATTAACATTTCGATTGTCAAATGTTTATCTGGCATCCTGACCTATCGGGATAGACAAAACTATTTGTGAACAGGTATTTAGGTGCCTGGTCACAAACAGTTTCACCTATTTTTTGCTTGAAACGCCTTGCAAGTTGTTGAAAACAAGCATATTATGCTGTTTTGCCAAAGGCTGACTACTAATGGCCAAGCACTTAACAGGAATAAGTTTATATTGTTTCCGATGCAGAAGAATTGTTGCAAGTATTTGATTTTCAGTTGCTTGCAATTCAATATTGACTGGCGACTAACGACTGACCACCAACGACTTTGCACTTAAAATGATTGTACCTGTCAAAGAAACCAGAGCCGTCACCAAGGCCGACCGCCGAACACTTTGGCGGATAGAAATTCGGGATTTCCTGTTCGCGGCAATACTCTCGCTGGTGGTGGGTTTGCTTGTTTTCGCGTTCATGAATGTGCTGGTGTCGGCATTTTTCATTGCTTTCATAGACAACACCCGGAAAACCGTACTGGAAGCCGGTTTGGTCGTCTTTTATGTTTGCTTTGGTGCGGTTGGCCTTTTTTTGTTCGTCTTCGGATGGTTTCGTGTGCGAACCATCCAAAAGATAGAAAGAATACACGTCATTCGCGGCATGGTAACGGCGGTAACTGAAAAAAAGAGAGTCACTTACCGGATAGGAAACGACAAAGTGTCGGACACGGGCAAATTCCGTCTCAGCAGCATGAATTACCAATGGGCGGAACTGCATTGCTACGAATCCAAAATCGGCGGTGTTTTGGACGAATACGTGGCCTTCAAGGGTAAAGTTTTTGAACAGGCGCATCCGAAACGCAGTGACATATTTCCCGAAGCGGAGACCACGGAAACAAAACCTCTGTCTGTAGAAACCAAGGCCATTACGGACGAAGACCGGCGGCGGTATTGGCAAAAGGGTCGTCAGTCGCGGGTGCGTTTCGCGTTGTTTTTTCCGATTCTTGTAACAGTGATTGTCGTAATAGCTGAAAAAACTTCGCCGTCGAACGAGATTTTTTGGCCGCTTGTATTCGGCTTTGCTGCAATGACCATCATCATGTGCATTTTTGTTTTGCTTGTTAGTTATTCAGAAGCTCGAAAGGCAATGAAACGTGCAACCGAGATTCACATTATTCGCGGCAAAGTGGAGGAAATATTGGTTTTCAAGGGTTTTACCGGCTGTGTCATAGACGGACACCGCATTGGTTCTCCCGTCAAGGGCATCAAGAAAGGCAGCGTCGTTGAGTTGCATTGTTTGAAAATCCCCCGGACGCGTCATGCAAATTACGACTACCATGCTTACCACGTGGAAAAGCCAAAGTGAGCACCCGACTATGAATTGACCAACCTTGTGTCTTGGGGAAAAACGCTTTGTTAATCAGGTTCTGGCAATGAAAAACTGACCAAAAGCAACAGTGTGTTTTCAATCCGGGACAGGCGGGCCTGAAACTTAAAACCTGCGTTTTAGGCAAAAAACGCCCAAAACGCCCAGCACCGTAAAACACAGATTTCAGTAAACTGTTACGTAACAAACCCCAACGCCCGAGTCATGCGCACCCTCGTCTTACAAGAACCCGGCCGTTTCGCGTACATCGACACCGAAATCAATCCGAGCCTACAGCCCGGCGAGGCGTTGGTACGCGTGCATCGGACGGGTATTTGCGGCACCGACCTGCACGCCTACACGGGCAAGCAGCCGTTTTTCTCTTATCCGCGTATTCTGGGACACGAACTGGGTGTGGAAGTGGTGGAAACCGGCGCAGCCGTAAGTCGCGTCAACAAGGGCGATTTCTGCGCCGTGGAACCTTACTTGAACTGCGGCCGGTGCATTGCCTGTCGGCGCGGAGCCACTAACTGCTGCGTGGACATGCAAGTCCTGGGCGTACACACCGACGGCGGACTGCGTGAGTATCTCAAACTGCCCGCCGACAAACTACATCCGTCGCGGCGGTTACGTTTGGAGCAACTGGCCTTGGTGGAAACGCTGGGCATCGGTGCGCACGCCGTGCAACGGGCACAACTTACCGCCGCCGACACGGTGCTGGTCATCGGTGCGGGGCCTATCGGCTTGTCGGTGCTGGCATTTGCGCAACTGGCCGGCGCGGCGGTGGCAGTTATGGATCAAAACGACCATCGGCTGGCTTTTTGTCGCGAGCAGATGGGCGTGGTTCACACCATCAACAGCCGAACGGAAGACCCGGCGGCGCGTTTTGGGCAAATTTTCGGCGATTTGCCCACGGTTGTTTTGGATGCCACAGGCAACGCCGCCTCCATGGCCCGAACGTTCGAGCTATCGGCTCACAGCGGCAAAATCGTGTTCGTAGGCTTGTTCCAAGGCGACATGTCTTTCCACGACCCGCTGTTTCACCGCAAGGAACTCACGTTGCTGGCCAGCCGCAACGCTACGGCGACGGATTTCAGGCGCATCATCAGGCTCATGGAAGACGGCCGTCTCAACACCGACCCGTGGATTACCCACCGCGTCGGTTTCGGAGAAGTGGCGGAGCGGTTCCCGGACTGGCTGCAGCCCGAAACGCAGGTTGTCAAGGCGATGGTGGAAATGTGACATCCGGGCGTTTTGGGCAAAAAACGCTTAAAACGCTAAAAGGTAATTCTATTTTAGCTCGCTGCCCGTTGTCTGTCATCGCATTTTTACTGACTATCAACGACTGACGACTTTGCACTAACTTTTCACAAATCAGACACGCTGCGTTCTTCTTCCTCGGTTTCCAGAACCGGTTCAGGCAAGGCAACGGCTTCCACTTCACTGATTTTGTCCAGTTCCAGCCTGATTTTGGTGTCTTGCTCAATCGGGAAATACATCGGCTTAAACTTGGCACCCCACAGCAACTCGCTGTGGTAATAGGAACTGCGGTGATAGACCGTTTGTGAAAACGTGTCGTCAAAGGCCTTGATGAACACCAGAAACTCGGCATCGGCGGCTTTCAAATCGTCCAGCGTGAGGCCGTAGAGCGGGCTGTCTGCGTCTATCGGATGCACAATCGTCCAACTCAGCGAGAGCAGGTTGATGCGTTCCAGTTCGAGTTTCAGTCGGTAGTACCGCCGTCGGGGGGCGCGGGTGCCGTCGCCGTGGTCCACCATGCTCAGGGTCAGTTCCGTTTCCACTTCAATCAACTGGTTGTCGCGGGCGTTGGCGATGCGGAACATGAAGGCGGTTCTGTCTTTGTACGGCGCGAAAATGCCGTGTTCGCTGTACAACATGCGGGCCGCCGGACGCGAGAAACGTCCGTAGAACAGGCCGGATGCGACGGCGAACATCAGCCAGCCCACCATTGACTCGCAGGCGGCCACCATGCTCATGCCCCAACTCATCGGGCTCATCTGTCCGTAGCCGACGGTGGTCAGGCTCTGCGCACTGAAGAAAAACGCGTCCCAAAAATCGCCGTCCACGTTGTTTTCCGCCACACCCGACAGCTTGTCAATGCCGATCATCAGATACAAACACGCAAACAGACAGTTGATGAACAAGACCGCCGCCAAAATCTTGAGAAAGAACATGCCCCAAGACATGGTGATGAAGCGATGGTACAAGTCGAAATTAAAACGCTCCAACAGTGGTTTGCTGCGAACGACATTAAATGTACCGTCGCGGTTGATGAGGCGGGTGGCGTTTTCGGTGAGTCGGCTGCCAAAGCCGAGTTCACGGGTTTCTTCTTTGGGTGTATTGCGTCGTCTCATTCAAAAGTACGATTTTAAGGTCAGAGTTAAGAGGTCAGAAGTCAGCGGCGTTTTGGATTCACAAGTGCGGCAAAAAAAGTCGGAGATAGGCATTTCGCTTTCTATCCGTAGCGAGGGGTTTCATACCCCTCGCGGCAAATCGCGAACCGACGTTTTGAGCGTTCCCGCCTGTTGCGGGATTTGACAATCTTTGCCCAAAACGCCTTTGGGCGGCGGGTATAAAACCCGCCGCTACGGACAGGAGCGAAAACCCTAAGATTATTCATAACAGAGGCGTTTTAAGCAAAAAATGCCCAAAACGCCAACCTGCAACTTGTAACTTTCAACTTGTAACCTGCAACCTTCCAATTTTTCAACTTCTCAATTTCGCCAAGGCGCGTTCGGAGTAGCTGATTACCTTGTCTGAGCGGTTGCTGCGCAGGTAGGCGCAGATGATGCGCTGGATGTCGCGGTTGTGCGGATACGGCCGGATGCAGCCGCGCAGGTTTTCGGTGGTGGCCCGCAGGAATTCGGGCTGGAAATAGCCGAAGCCCACGTACTGCCCGCGTTCGATGCACACCACCGAACGTTCGTCGTCGTCGCGGCCTTTGCCGACAATGAAAAAACTCTCGTTCTGGAAGCTAAAGCTTTCCACCGCCTCACGCACCCGCCGGTTGTATTCCTCCGGCGGCTCGAGGCCACAGCACGCGCCTTTGCACTGGCGGATGTGGTAATGGAAACACGGCCCGCCGGTTTTGTGCAGGCCGCATTTTTGCAGGCAAAGCCCGAACTGCTCCACGCGCCGGTACAAAAAGTTCTGCGCTTTTTCCCAGTTGTCCAGCGTGGTCAGCGGCTCCATGCCGGGCAGCAGCCGCTCCACGTGCAGGTTAATGTAGCCGTTTTTGTCGGTTTCTTCAAAAAGTCCGTAAAACGCCACCGCCCGCGACCGTTTCTGCTGCACGTTGAACCGGGGCCGGATGCGCTTGATTTCGTCCGACTCGAAGAGCAGGGCCACCAGTTCGCTGCCGGTGAGTTCGTAGCTGATGTCGGCAATGGTGTTCTTGAACTCGATGGACTTGCGGCTTTTGTAGTCCACCTGAAAGTGCTGCACAATCCGCTTGCGGATGTTGATGCTCTTGCCCACGTAAATCACGTTGCCGTGTTCGTCGTGGAAGTAGTACACGCCGACGGCTTCGGGCAAGGCCATGATTTGCTCGCGGCTGATGCGCGGCGGCAGCGTCTGCGACTTGATTTCCTGCGTGAGCCAGTCGTCGGCCGAACGTTTTTCGGGGCGGCCCTTGCCTTTCAGGATGCGGTCAAACACCTCGGCGGTGGCCTCGGCGTCGCCCATGGCCCGGTGGCGGCTCTTGATTTCCACGCCCAGCGACTGGCACAATTTGCCCAAGCTGTACGAAGGCAGCCCCGGAAACGCCTGCCGACTCATGCGCACGGTACAGAGGGTTTTGCGCTGGTAGTTGTAGCCCAAGTCCTTGAACGCCGACTTGACGAACGAGTAGTCGAAACGCACGTTGTGGGCCACGAAAACGGCCCCT
>JALOMD010000271.1 GCA_025455595.1 Cytophagales bacterium
ATCCAATGCACCGAAATGGCCTTGCTGTACGGATAGGCGATGGTGCGTTTGGAATAGCTTTTCAGCGTGTGTTCCACGGCGCGGGTCGAGTATTGGCCCCACAGCGGGTTGCCTTCTTTCGGGTAGTAGCTCATGGCCCACACGGGCTGGCCTTCCACATCGCAAAGCTTGGCATCCCACACGTATTTGCGCGAACTGCACCACGCGAAGTCGCGCACGTTGGCGGCTTGGAAAACCCACGTTTTCTTGCCTTTCGAGCGGGTTTTCTCGGCTTGCACGGCTTCGTCCTGCGTCACAATTACCACCGGATTTTTGGCCGTTTGGGCTTCGCGGAGGCGTTGCAACTGCTTGGCCGTCAACACTTGTTTCTCGTTCATCAGGTCGCCGGTGGCACCCACGATGTGGTCGTCGGGTACGGTGAGGGCCACGCGGTAGTTGCCGAACGTGAGGGCAAACTCGCCTTGGCCGAGGAACTGCTTGTGCTGCCAGCCGTACACGTCGTCATAGACGGCCATGCGCGGAAACCACTGCGCGATGGTGTAGGTGCAGTTGCCGTCGGCGGGGAAATACTCGTAGCCGCTGCGGCCGCGTATCTTGGTCATGTCGTTGACGTTGTAGTTCCAATCAACCGAGAAGGTAACTTTGTCGCCGCGCCGCATGGCCTTGGGCAAGTCCACGCGCATCATGGTTTTGTTGATCACGTAGGGGAGGGGGCTGCCTTTCGCGTCGCGCACCGCCGTGATTTTGAAACCGCCGTCGAACTGGCTGCGCACCACGTAGTTGATGGCGTTTTGGGTCAGGTTTTGGGTCAAGGCTCCGGTCTGCGTCTTGGCCGTATTCGATTCCTTGTCGTAAATGTTCTGGTCGAGTTGCAGCCAGAGATAGGCCAGTTCGTCGGGCGAGTTGTTGTAGTACGTAATCGTTTCCGAGCCGGAGATGCGCCGGTTGTCGTCGTCGAGTTCGGCGCGGATGTCGTAGTCGGCGCGTTGCTGCCAGTATTCGGGGCCGGGCGTGCCCGACGCGCTGCGGTAGTTGTTGGGCGTGGGCAGGGCGGTGCCCAGTTGTTCAAATTTGCTGTGGGCGGGCGGGATGTCTTTTTCCTTAGTTTGGGCAATGGCACCCATGGCGCACCATCCGGCGACGAGGAGACAGAAGATTTTCTTCATGGTAAGTAGAATGTTCGGTTGACTGGCCCGGCGGTTGACAGTGGCACGTTTTTTGGGAAACGTCACGCGGCTGTTACGGACACCGTAAAGGTAAAAAAGAAACGTGACGTTTTACCCTGCCCGAACGGAAATTTGCCGTAGCTTTGCCAGCAAAGCGTTATCCTCATCCTTTCACACCCAAACGTAAGCAAAGCACTATGTACACACGCATTTGTCTTGTTTTCTTCGCAGCCCTGGCGAGTTTTGCAGGGGCCCAGGCCCAAACAACGCCTCCCAAGGAAATCAGCGACTTGTTGTCCAAATACACATGCTTGGCCTGCCACAAGGTGGATGCCAAACTGGTAGGGCCGTCGTACCAAGATGTAGCCAAACGCAAGTATAGCAACGAAAAGATGGTGGAATTGATTTACAAGCCCGTGCCCGCCAACTGGCCCGGCTATCCGCCCATGGCCCCAATGACGCAAGTGCCCAAACCCGATGCGCTGAAAATAGCCGCGTGGATCAATTCGCTGAACAAACCGGCCAAGCCCGCCGCGAAGAAAAGCTGATCCGAGGCCAGAGGTAAGAAGTCAGAAAAAACGCCCGGCAGGTTTCGACTTGCCGGGCGTTTTTTGTTGTCCTATGCGTTTTAAGTGCTTGGCCATTAGTAGTCAGCCTTTAGCAGAACAGTTAATATGCTTGTTTTCAACACCTTACAAGGCGTTTCAAGCAAAAAACAGGTGAAACTATTTGTGACCAAGCACTTAGCCAAAAAATGCCCAAAACGCCTTTTACACGCAGGTCTGTACGCGGTGCGGCTGACCGGAATCACAGGCTCGCTAAAGACAGCAAACAGGTGTTTTGGGCAAAAAACAGTCAAAACGCCTTGTGAAACGGCACACAACAAAAAACCGCACCTGTAACGGATGCGGTTTCGCGTAAGTCGGTGTGAACAGACTTTTTGAAATCAACGGCCTGCTTTCAGCAAGTCGCGGATTTCGCCGAGCAGCACTTCCTCTTTAGTAGGAGCGGGAGGCGCGGCCGGTGCTTCTTCTTTCTTTTTCACGGCAGCATTCATGCCTTTTATAATCATAAACAATACAAAGGCAATGACAATGAACGAAATGACTGCAGCAATGAACTTGCCCAGCAAAACACCGCCCGGTGCCCATTTGTCAATCTCTGCCACACCGGCCGTTTCCAAGGCAGGTTTCAACAATACAGGCGTAATGATGTCGCCCACCAACGAATTAACAATACCGCCAAATGCCCCGCCGATGATTACACCGACGGCAAGGTCAACTACGTTGCCTTTCATGGCAAATTCTTTAAACTCAGAAATAAAACCCATAGAGTAAAATTGTTTGAATTAGGTTAGAACAGATTGGTTAGTATTTAAAAAAACTGGTTTCGGAAATGACTTACGCTATGGCAATTTTATATTTATCAATACAAAAAACAAATGCTTGACTTCAAAAAGCTGTTTCCTAAAACGAATTCACGCCAACTGTCGTATCTGATTTTATTTATTCCACAACAGCGGTTTTATACATAAAAATATTGGTAAACAACTGATGTTTAGCACTTTGTGAAAAAATCAAATTTGCTCGGAACACAAAAAAAGCCGCGTTCGGAAACGCGGCTTCTGGTTGAGAAACAGTGACAAAACACGTGTTTTCAAGCGGACATCGACGAAAGCACCGGGAAACGACGCTGCGCCAAGGCAAACACACCGAACATCACGGCGCAGTAAACCAAGTCGCCGAGGGCGGCGTTGCGGAAAAACGGCAACGCAGCTACGTAACAAGCCGTGAAACCTTCGAACGTCTGCGGATACATGTCGCCGCCCAGCCACACACCGAAGTTGGTGACCACAAAAAACAGCACCGAGGCCGACAAACTTGCCGCCGCTACCCGCATCACGGTCACTTTGCGGAGCATGAGCCAGCCCAACACGACGGTGAGCAGAATGCTGCCGTAAATCCAGTAGCCGCCCGGCGTGAACCACGCGAAAGACGGGTTGTAGGCGCGGTAGAAAACGTTGTTGAGCACCAAGTCGCTGAACCACATGGAAAGCAGCGGAACAGCCACGGCAGCCCAGCGGTTGGCAAAGTATGCACCGCCGAACAAAGCCATTGCGCCAACGGGCGTGAAATTGTCGGGGTGGGGGAGCAGCCTGCTCAACGCGGCCAGCAGCACCATGCCTGCCAGCACGCCAGTACGGGGTTGGATGAGTTGTTTCATAGAAAAGCCCCCCAGCCCCCCGGAGGGGGAGTTTTTTAAGCGATTAGGGAGGAGTGCAAAGGTAACAACTGTTTTTGGATTGCCGCACCCTTTTCTTAAAATTGGAGGCTGGTTGCCGTTTTAGGCAAAAATTGCCCAAAACGCTCAGAACACGCAGGTCATCCCGCAGGGCGGGATGACCGGAAGCACAGGCTCGCTAAAGACAAAAAGCTCGCGTTTTAGGCAAAAATTACTCAAAACGCCGTCCCCCGGCTAAGGCCGGGAGCCTGCCCCGACCTGTCGGGGGCAAGACATTGAAAGTCCCGCCAAGGCGGGACTGTTTTTAAGTCCCGAAGGGACTTGCCACGTTTTGCCCCCGGCTTTAGCCGGGGGACACGCCGGGACGCAAACGGGCATAACTCCAGTACAGCATTGATAATTAGCCCATTAACTCATTGATAAATTAGCCCATTCACTTATGCCCAAAGTCCTGTCGTCCGTCTTTTTGGTTTTCCTATTCGCCAGCCGAGTCATTGCCCAACAGCCTGCCATCCATCCGGCGGGCGAACTCAAATTGGCCCTGAAAAAGCTCAACGTGCTGGGGAGTGTGCTGTACGTAGCCGCCCACCCCGACGACGAAAACACGGCCATGCTGGCGTGGCTCGCCAAAGAGCGGCTGGTGCGCACCGCCTACCTGTCGGTGACGCGCGGCGACGGCGGCCAAAACCTCATTGGGTCGGAGCAGGGCGAACTCATCGGGCTGATTCGCACGCAGGAACTGCTGCAAGCCCGGCGCGTGGACGGGGCCGAACAGTTTTTCACGCGGGCCAACGATTTCGGCTTCTCCAAACTGACCGACGAGGCGTTGCGCATTTGGGGCAAGGAAAAAGTGCTGGCCGATGTGGTGTGGGCCGTGCGCAACCTGCGGCCCGATGTCATCATCACCCGCTTTCCGCCCACCACGCAGGCGGGCCACGGCCACCACAGTGCCTCGGCGGTGTTGGCCGAGGAAGCCTTCGCCGCCGCCGCCGACCCGAAACGCTATCCCGAACAACTCAAGTACGTGAAGCCGTGGCAGGCCAAACGCATTGTCTGGAACTCGTTCACGCCCAATTTCACCAACGACGCACCGCCGGGCGGCAACTTCGTGACGGCTGCGCTGGGTGCTTACAATCCGCTGCTGGGCCGGTCTTACACCGAAATTGCGGGCGAAAGCCGCAGTATGCACAAAAGCCAAGGTTTCGGCGCGGCCCGCAGCCGGGGACAACGCAACGACTACCTGCAACACAAGGCCGGCGAACAAGCCAAAACCGACGTGTTCGACGGCGTGGACTTGACGTGGAACCGCGTGCCGGGCGGCGCGGCCGTTTCGGGCAAAATTGGGCAAATCTACCGGCAGTTCGATGCCGAAAACCCCGCCGCCAGCGTGCCTGCCCTGTTGGAAGTCTATCGTGACTTCGACCGATTGCCGCAGGACGACTATTACGTGCAACTCAAGAAAAAGGAACTGGCCGACATCATCGCCGCCTGCGCCGGGCTTTGGGTAGAGGCCAACGCCGCCGCTTATGCCGGAACGCCCGGACAGCCGCTGCGCGTGTACGCGTTTGCTGTGAAACGGTCTGACCTGCCGGTGCAGTGGCAGTCGGTGCGGCTGACGGGTACGCCCAAAGACACCACAATCGCCAAAGACCTGAAAAACAACGAAGCCATGAACCTGCCCGTTTCGGTGACCATTCCGAAGGAAACGCCGCTGACCCAGCCTTACTGGTTGGCCCGGCCGCATCCGCAAGGCATGTATGCCGTGGACGAACAGACCCTGATTGGCCGACCCGAAAGCGTGCCGCCGCTGGTGGCCGTGTTCCGGGTGAAAATCGCCGGAACGGACTTCGACTTGGCCCGGCCGCTGGCCTACAAGTGGGTGGATCCGGTGCAGGGCGAATTGTACCGCCCGTTCGAGGTGCGTCCGGCGGTGATGGCAAACCTCGACGAGAAAGTACTGGTTTTCTCCACCTCCGAACCCAAGCCCATGAGT
>JALOMD010000272.1 GCA_025455595.1 Cytophagales bacterium
CAATATACCCGCCAAGGCGAAAATCCACCAGCCGATGTCTATCCGATAGGCAAAGTCTTGCAGCCACCTGTTCATGGCATACCAAGCAATCGGCGTAGCGATGATAAAAGCGAAGCACACTAACCAGACAAACTCTGTGGAAAGCAACACCAGAATGTGACTCACGGAAGCCCCCAGCGCCTTGCGGATGCCGATTTCTTTGGTGCGGCGTTCCACTGCGAACGCAACCAAGCCTACAAGGCCCAGACAAGAAATAAAAATGGCGAGCAGACTGAAACAGCCGAACAGTTGCCCCAGCCGCTCCTCGTTTTTATAGAGTTTTTCAAGTCTGTCATCCACGTAACTGTACGAGAAGGGACGTTCTGGGAAGAACTTTTGCCAGACCTTCTGGATGTGAGCCGTTGTCTCGGCCAATTTGCCACTGCGTACGCGAATCAGCATGGAACCGTAGGCGTTCACAGGCTTGGCCTGCAGAAACACAATCGGCACTTCCTCGCGTAGCGAAATACTGTGGTAATCTTTCATCACACCAATCACCGTGCCCTGCAAACCTTTAAGGCGAATCCTTTGACCGACCGGGTTTTTCAAACCCAGTTTCCGCACACCGGTTTCATTGAGAATGATTGATTTTTCAGGACTGGCTTCCTGTCCTATCTGCATTAGAGAATCTATATCCATTCGGTCGGCAGCGTAACGCGGGTCAAAGTCCCGGCCTTCTTTCAGCGGAATGCCCAGTGTTTGCAGAAAATCAAAATCGGCGTTTACTCCAAAAGCTTTGGTTTTAAGTTCGCTATGCAACGGATCGGGGAATTCCATGTGCATGCCGCCCGAATAGTTGTCACCGGGTGCCCAACCGCTTATGGTCATAGACAATACATTGGGGTTACGCAGAATCTCTTGTTTGACAGTCGCTGCCTTTGTTTCGAGCCAGCTCTCTACACGGATGATGTTGTCTTTGTAGAAACCCAGATTCTTCTGATTGACATAACGCAATTGCTGATAGACAACAATAGTAGCCACAATCAGTAGAATAGACACCACAAACTGAATCGCGACCAAGCTCCGGCGCAACCGAAACCGGTCTCCGGCGGAGCGGAAAAATCCTTTCATCACCGAGGCTGGTTGATAGGATGACAACAGGAGTGCCGGGTAGATGCCCGTCAATACGCCCACGGTCAACAACACAAGGCTGACAACGGACAGCAACGGTGGGTTTTCAAGCGGATTCACGGTAAGCGGCCTGCCGACGAACTCGTTCAAGACGGGCAACATGAGTTGATAGACAAGCAGTGCTAACAGCCCACCCACGGTGAAAAAACAGAGCGATTCAAATAGGAACTGGCCTATCAATTGCGGACGTTGCGCACCCAACACCTTGCGCAGTCCCGTTTCGCGGGAACGCTGCAACGCACTGGCCGTAGTAAGATTGATGAAATTGATGCAAGCCAACAGCAACAGAAAAACACCGATTGCCGAAAACAAGTAAATGTATTGAATGTCTCCGCGTCGTTTGGCAGTATCGTCTGTATTTTTCGAATGCAGATAAACATCCGTCACAGGCTGTAATTCAAGTCTATCTCTTTTGTCCCACTGGCGCGATTTTGCAAAATAACTGGAGGCAAGAGCAGAAAATCTTTTGGCATCCACCTGCCCGTTTAATAGTATGTACTGCGGCAGCAGGGAGCCAGATTCTTTAGGTTTATCATAATAAAGCGGGTGCTTCTCCAGTAATAAAACGTCTGCGTACAGATGCGAATTACAAGGAATGTCTTCAATAACACCTGCTATTCGGTAAGGCTTAGGCTCTTGATAGAAAGAAACCGCTGAGACATTTTTTCCAACCGGATTGCTATTTCCAAATAATTTGCGTGCATAGGATTGAGTAAGCACCAGCGCATCATTATTAAAATCAGTAGCAGTAACTCCGCCTTGCAGAAATTTAAAATCAAACATCCGAAAAGCATCTACTTCCACGATCCAATGGTCAGCCTTGACAGTTTTATCTTGGAACCTAAATTCTCCTGAACCAAACCATCCACGGGTCACCGCTTCCACTTGCGGGAACTGTTTTTTCAAATCGGCTGCGTAGTTGGCAAGTACAAAAGTTGAGTATTCCTCAGCCATGCCATTGAAATTCACTTTAAGCAATCGATACAATCTTTGGTGTTTAGGCCAATGCCTGTCGGCCGACAGTTCATCCAGCACAAAGGTGGCGATGAGCAAACTGGCCGTAAGCCCCACCGTAAGCCCCGCGAGATTTACGATTGACGCGGTTTTGTTTTTCCAGAAATTCCGGAGCAGAACAATCAGATAGTTGCGTAGCATAAGTTAGGGGTTCGAAGAGATACTATTTTGTCAATGGTGAATGATGGAATGAAGGGTTTTGGCTTTTGCACAGATACTATTTTCTGTTCACTCACTCCATCATTCACCATTATTCACTCCGAAGCGACTTGACCGGATTGGCCAACGCCGCTTTGACCGCCTGAAAGCTCACGGTAATCAATGCAATCAACAGAGCCAACAAACCGGCCAAGGCGAAAATCCACCAACCGATGTCAATCCGATAGGCAAATCCTTGCAGCCATTGATTCATCACATACCACGCGATGGGGGCGGCAATGACAAAAGCCACAAGAACAAGTTTGATAAAATCTTTCGAGAGCAGCGTCACAATCTGACTGACAGAAGCACCGAGTACCTTGCGGATGCCGATTTCTTTGATGCGTTGCTCGGCGGTGAAGGCAGCCAGGGCAAACAATCCCAAGCAGCCGATGAACAACGCCAACGCCGTGAAAACCAGCAGCACAGAAGCCGTTTGGGCCTCCGAACGGTAAAGGCGGGCAAACGCAGCATCCAGAAAATCGTATTCAAAAGGCACGTTGGGCACCGACGCTTTCCAAAGAGCCGTGGTCTTGTCAATCACTTCCTTCTCGGTGCCGGGACGCAGCCGAACGGCCATGTACGAACCCCACGTCTGGTACGTTTTCGACGATTCATGGAACAGAGCCGTCGGCTCAATGGCCGTTCGGACAGACGACAAGTGAAAATCTTTCATCACGCCGACGACCTGAAAACGCTGGTTACCGTTGCCGGGATAGCGCAGCCATTGGCCCACCGGATTTTTCCAGCCGATGGTTTTTACCGCCGTCTCGTTGAGAATCACTGCAGCGGAATCGCTCAGGGAGTTGGGGCGAAAATTGCGTCCGGCGGTGATTTCCAGTTTCAGTGTCGGTGCAAAATGCGCGTCAGTCAGGAAAGAACCGATGGCTATGTTTGTCACAACGGCATTTGGCTGGTCGCCTTGTTCGGGTTCGTAGAAGTCGCCGAAACTGCCTAACGCGGGCAAATACGTGGAATGCGTCACTTGCGTCACTGCCGGAATTTGCAACAGCTTTTGTCTGAAAACCTCGCGTTCGGAAGGCGTTTGGAAATGGCGCGTGTTGTTGATGACCAGCACGTTTTCTTTCTGTAGGCCCTGCCGGGATTTCTGTGCAAAACCCAACTGGCGATAGACAATGAACGAACCCAGCATAAGCACAATCGAAACCGAAAACTGGAAAACCACCAACACACTGCGCACGGATCCGTAACCCGCCCGAACAGAACCGACCGACTGTTTCAAGATATCCACCGTACGGAAACGCGACAGGTAAAAAGCCGGATACAAACCCGCCACCAAGCCGGTGAACACCGGCAGCAGAATCACGACAATCAGGACATCGCTTCCGTACAGGGATTCTTTGCTAAATGCAATGCCCGTCAATTGGTTGAACAACGGCAGCGACAGCAAAACCAACAACGCCGCCAACAGAACCGCCGCCAAACTGAATACACAAGACTCGACCAAAAACTGTCCGATTAGACTCCCGCGCGACGAACCCAACGCCTTCCGCACGCCGACTTCCTTGGCGCGTTTCATCGAACGGGCCGTGCTCAGATTGACGAAATTGATACAAGCCAGCAACAGAATAATGACACCGATAATGCCGAATAGCTGTACCTGTTTGCCGTCGCCGAGGGTGCGGAGACGGGAATCTATTCCGGCGTAACCCAAGTGTAATTTCGTGAGCGGCAACAGACGCACATTGTACCGGTCGCCCCGTTTCATTTGTTCCTCAAAGTTCTGCCCGACGCGTTCAAAAGCCGCCGGGGCGTAGCGTTTCACCATCGCCGGAAATTTGGCCTCCATTTTTGCCAAACCGGCATCCGTAACGGGCTGGCGGAATTTCACCCACGTGTCCATTTGCAGCCAAATCCAGCTCCACGCAAAATTCTCGACCACCCGGAAATCAGCCGTTGGCAACAGAAAATCGAATTGCAGGGAAGCGTTGGAAGGCAGATTTTTGAGCACGCCTGTCACTTTGAACAATCGGTCGTTTACTGAAAGGGACTGTCCTAACGCCGGCTCTGAACCGAAATATTTTTGGGCGGCTTTTTCAGTCACAACGATACTCTTGGGCGATTGCAACGCGTCGGCATTGCCTTCCTGCATGGGAAAGCCGAACAGCGACAGAAACGAGGAATCAACCGCCATCGCCGTGTTTTCGTTGAAAATCAATGCCTCCGCGTTCGGTTGGTCGCGCCGCACCACGGTTTCGCCCAAGTGGAACGTCCGCGCCGTCATCTCGATTTCGGGATAATCGACGGCCAGCCGGATGCCCACCGGCGGCGGGGTATTGGTGGTCACGGCTTCGGAGTCGCCCATTTTCAGGTCAAGGGCCACGGCGCAAATGCGGTTGGCATCGGGCAAAAAACTGTCAAACTTCTGTTCGTGAAAGAAATACACGGCCAGCAACCAACAAGCTGCCAGCCCAACGGCCAAGCCCACTACGTTGATTACAGAGAAAAAAGGCTGTCGTATGCCGTTTCGGAAGGATGTCTTGATGTAATTGGCTACCATAGAGTGAATGAGTGAATGATGGAATGATGGAATGAGAGAATAGAGTTGCTTTTGCGTGATAACCAAATAGTTAACGTGGCAAGATTTGCCAAAAAATGCTTAAAACGGCTTTTCGTACAAAGAAACGCATCACATCGGCGTTTTGAGCAAAAAAAGCCTAAAACGCTGACAATTAACCTAAAGTAACTCCAACCACCGCAGTCTGTGTGGCACCCAGACCGTTGTTTCGTTGGGCTGCCGATCTGTGTGCCACAGACCGCGATGGCTGGGGTTTTGATATTTGAAAAGATACTATTTTCTGTCAAATCAGCCGTTTTAGCCATTTTTTGCCCAAAACGCCCAACCATTAACAATCAACCATTCAACCATTCACTCATTCCATCACTCACTCATTCAAAATTATTCAGAACGCAGCGATTTTACAGGGTTTGCCAACGCCGCTTTGACCGCTTGGAAACCGACCGTAAACAGAGCCACCACAACCGAC
>JALOMD010000273.1 GCA_025455595.1 Cytophagales bacterium
AAAATACAACCTCACCGAATGGCTGTACGTGCAGGGGCGGGTCGGGCAAGACTATTGGGCACGCAACCAGACGTACAACTTCCCGACCGGATCGGCTCCCCAAGGCCCGGCACCGGCCGGATTCGTGAACGGCTGGGTGGTGCAGGAAACCCGCCGCTTCCGCGAAGTCAACGCCGACTTCCTGATCGGTGCCAACCGCACGTTTGGTAAAATAGGAGTTGATGCCACGTTTGGCGGCAACCAACGCTACGTGTTTGACGACAACAACAGCGTGTTCGCACAAGACTTTGTGGTACGTGGCCTTTACACGCCGCAGAACGCCCGTGTGAAAGACCCTACCTACAACTTTGCCGAGAGGCAAATTAACTCGCTTTACGGACAAGTGGAGTTTTCGTACAACGACTACCTGTTCATAAATGCCACGGCCCGCAACGACTGGTTCTCGGTGCTTTCGGCTGGTACCCGCGGTATCCTGTATCCTTCGATCACAGGCAGTTTCGTGTTTTCGCAAGCCTTCAGCGGCCGTCTGCCCAGTTGGATCAGCTTCGGGAAACTTAGGGCTGCTTATGCTGGAGCGGGCAGCGATAACGAACTGCGCCCATATTCAAACAGCCTCTTCTACGGTGTGAATGCCAACCTGTTCCAAAACCAGCCGGTGGGTTTCATTTCGGGTAGCCGCGTACCCAACGCCAACTTACGACCCTTGAGCGTAGCCGAAACCGAGTTCGGCCTTGAACTGAAACTGTTCGAGAACCGGTTTGGCTTCGACATCGCCTACTACAACAAAATCACCAGCGACCAAATCGTGGCGGCACAAATCTCGAACGCCTCGGGTTATTTCGACCAACTCATCAACAGCGGACAAAGCCAAAGCCAAGGCATCGAATTGCTGCTGACCGGCTCGCCCGTGCAGACCAGCAACTTCACCTGGGACATCAGTTTCAACGCGGCTTACAACCAAACCAAACTGCTCCGCCTGCTGACTGACGACGACGGAACGCCCGGACGCGATTACGACGGAAACGGCCAGCCTTCGCAGATCGTAACGGGTGGCGGCGTTTTCATCGGCGAACTGCGGCAAGTGGTGGGCCAGCCGCTCGGCCAGATTTACACTTTCCCGTTGCTACGTAACGCCCAAGGTCAACTGATCCATACGGCGAGCGGGTTGCCGCAACGCGCACCGCAGCAACGTTCGTTCGGCTCGGCTTTGCCCAGATGGTTCGGCGGCCTCACGAATACGGTCACTTACAAAGGCATTTCGCTGTCGTTCCTGATTGACTACCGCCTCGGCAACAAACTGATTTCGGGTACAAACCGCAACGCCATCCGACACGGCCTGCACCAAATGACACTCGTCGGCAGGGGAAATCCCGACAATTTGATGGCTGGGGCGGGCGTTGGCCCCAACGGCGAGCCGAATACGGCACGTGTCAATCCGCAGTTGTATTACGAAACGATGGTGGCCAACGCGACTGGCGAAGCGGTGGTGTACGACGGCGGTTTCGTAAAACTGCGGCAGGTCACCCTCGGGTATGATTTTTCCCGATTTTTGCCCAAAACGCTGTTCATCAAGGGGTTGCGTCTCAACTTCGTAGCCAACAACGTATTCATCCTCAAAAAATGGGTGGACAACATTGACCCTGAGCAATTCGGCTTCTCGTCGGACAACGTGGTAGGTCTTGAGGCCACCGGCGTCCCCACCACCCGCAGCCTTGGTTTCAACCTTAACGCCCGTTTTTGACCATGAAAAAGACATATATCATCCTCAGCTTCTGCACGGCTCTGTTCTTCACGACAAGCTGCGAACGGGGTTTTGACGAGATAAACGTCAACCCCAATTCGCCCACGGCCCTCAACCCGACGCTGTTGCTCAACAACGCCATCGTCGGAAGCAACTTCCCGTCCGACGCGCTGGTCTTCGAGGCGGGCATCGTGCAGCAGATCGTCTCTCCCAACGGAACCGTGCTGGCCGGTGCCAACTTCAACGTTGACAACAAGCCGCGCAACGCCGGCAACTGGAACACGTACTTCCAAAACGTGAACCGTCATTTGGTGGATGTGATCAGCCAAACCCGCACCAATGCCAACCGGTCGAATCTTTACCATGCGGCGCGTATTTGGCGGGCCAACATCATGATGATCCTGACCGATTCCTACGGCGACATACCCTACACCGAATCGGGCCTCGGATATCTGGAAGGCGTTACGTTTCCGAAATACGAAAAACAAGAGGCCGTCTATACCGACATCATCAAGGAGTTGACCGAAGCGGCGACCGGGCTGGACGCGGCCAAAACCCGCGAAACGGGCGAAGTGCTCTACGGTGGCGATGTCGCCAAGTGGCGGCGGTTGGCGTATTCGCTGCTGCTGCGGGCCGGGATGCGCCTTGCCGCCGTGAATCCCACACTGGCACGCACCACCGTGGAGCGAGCCGTGACGGGGGGCGTGATGCAATCGAATGCCGACAACGCCGCCATTCGGCACGACCCCAACTACACCAACCCCACTGGTGCCACGCTCAACGGCTCGGAGGCCAACAACTACTACCTCACCAAGCCATTTGTGGATCAGTTGAAAAGCACCAACGACCCGCGCTTGGCGGCCATTGCCGTGCGGTACGTGGGGGCGGGTTCGGGGGCCGCCCAGACCAATGCCATTGCCAATCGTACCGCCGCCGTTCAGATTGGCATGCCGATGGGGTTTGACAACAGTACGATTGGCGCGCAGGTCACCCGTGACGGGTTGGTCAGCTTCTACGACTACTCGCAGCTTGACCGCACGCGCATGGGCAAGATTCCATCGCCCAATTACTTTGTCACCTACGCCCAAACGCAGCTTCTGCTGGCCGAAGCCGTGGTACGCGGCTGGACAACCGGCAACGCCGCCACTTTGTACGCAGCTGGCGTGACGGCCCACATGCAGCAGTTGGCCGAGTATGATGCCGGATCAACCATACCGGAGGCGGCCATTACGACGTACCTGGCGGCCAACCCTTACGTACCGGAGCGTGCCTTGGAGCAAATCAACACCCAGTACTGGATTGCCTCGTTCCTGAATTTTCCCGAGACATGGGCCAATTTCCGCCGATCCAACTTCCCGGCACTGGCTCCCAATCCGTATCCGGGCAAGACCATTCGGGGCAGTTTCATTAACCGGTTGTCGTATCCCGACGCCGAAAACTCGGTGAACCGCACCAACCTCGATGCCGCCATCCAGTCGCAATCCCTGCGCGACATTGACGACCTTGACACGCCGGTTTGGTGGGATAAATAGTTTCAAGTCTTGAGTCGTTAGTCTTGGGTCTTGAGTAAAAACGAAAAGGCGGCGTTTTAGGCAAAAATTGCCTAAAACGCCGCCTTTTCGGTTACATTCCATATTGAACGCCGAGCGGATGAACGCTGAACAAAAGTGTTGCAAACACATACAAACCTTTGCCCGGACTGTCATTCAGATAAAACGTTTTGGGCAAAAATTGCCCAAAACGCCTGTCATCACTTGCGCATTTACTCACTTACTCATTTGCTCATTTTTTCTCGGTTCCAGCCGGACAAGCGGACGCGAATAATCCTCGCCGAGCCGCACGCCATAGCCAGCCAGTTCGTCGGGCGGCAGCAAGTAAGGCGTGTGTACGTGCGGAGCCGGAATGCGCGACAACGCTGGCAGCCAATGCTTTACGTACTCGCCCGCAGGGTCGTACTGGTGGGCCTGCTTGACGACGTTGAAATACCGGTCCTCGCGCGGGTCGTTGCCCACGCCCGCCACGTAGTTCCAATTGCCATAGTTGCTGCACGGATCGTAGTCCAGCAGTTGCGACTCGAACCAAGCGGCTCCGGCCCGCCAGTCGGCCTTCAAATCCTTCACCAAGAAACTGGCTACGTTCTGCCGCCCCCGGTTCGACATGAAGCCCGTTTGGCGCAACTCCACCATGTTCGCGTCCACGAACGGAACGCCCGTCTGGCCGTTGCGCCAACGTTCAAAAGTCTCTGAACCAAACAGTTGCGATTCCTGAACCGCCGCATTGCGAATACCGCCTGCTTTGAACAAAGCGTTGCCGTGCTTGCGGGCGACGAACCGGAAGTAGTCGCGCCACAACAGCTCGAACACCAGCCAGTACGTGGAGTCGTTCTTCACCCGTTCGCGTTCGTAGCGTTTCACTTCTTGGTAAATCCGTCGCGGCGACACGCAGCCCGTTGCCAGCCACGGGGCCAGTTTCGACGAGAAGTCGCCGCCGAGCAAGCCGTTGCGCGTTTCTTTGTAATGGCGCAGCAAATCGGTTTCCCACAGGTAATATTTGAGCCGCTCCAAGCCCTCGGTTTCGCCGCCTACGAAGGTCAGCACGGCCCGTTCGTCAGGTACGGGGCGCGGCAAGCCGAAGTCATTCACCGACGGAACGGGCGTGTCGGGCAAAAGGGCGGGCACGCGGATTTTCTCCGGTGCCGGAAATTCGGCCCGAACCTGCACGTAGCGTTCCGTTTGTTTGCGAAAATCGGTGAAGATTTCGGGCAAATTTTTCAGCGGAAACGGCAGGTCGTCGGCGTGGTACAGCGTGTGACCCCAGAAATAGTCAATCGGGATGCGTTGCCGCCACAACTGCTTTTCCAGCGCGTCCTCGACGCGCACTTCTTCATCCGTCGCTTCCTTGTGGGCGTAAACGGCCTCGGCGCGGTGTTCGGCCGCCAACCGGGGAATCACCTCTTCGGGATGCCCGACGGCGATCAACAGTTTGCCGCCCCGCCGCCGGATTTGTGCCGCCAGGTTTTCCACGCTCTCCACCAAAAACTGGGTGCGAAAAGCACCCGTCTTGGGAAAGCCGTAGCCGGTTCGGGCAAATTGGCGGGGGTCGAAACAGTAGCAGGGAATCACTTCGTCGGCCTTGCGGACGGCCGTAGCCAAGGCTTCGTGGTCGTGGATGCGCAGATCAGACCGAAACCAAACCAGAATTCTTCTCATTGGGATAGCCAATTAAGATGAATGAAAGAATGATTGAATGTGTGAATGCTTGCCGTGAGGTTGGGTAATGGGCGTTTTGGGCAGTTTTTGCCCAAAACGTTGTGCGGCTTCATTTGCATTACCCGGCCACGCGTGCGTTCACTCTTTGGTTTAACCGTTCGTAAGACAAAAAGGTTGGGAAAAAGTCCGGTATGAACGTAATTTTGGCTGTCAAATGGTTTACGGCACCGTTTTAGGCAAAAACTGCCCAAAACGCTCCTTATACTAAAATAAACCGAACATTGCATATTAAAAAATGGCAACAAATTGAAGATCAGCGCATTTACTCAAGACTAAAGACCCAAGACTCATGACCAATTTTCTGCTCGTTTTCGTCGGTGGGGGAGTGGGCAGTTTGGCCCGCTGGGGGCTGGCGTTGGCTTTGGCCCCGTA
>JALOMD010000274.1 GCA_025455595.1 Cytophagales bacterium
TTTGCTGGACGAATGGGCGAAGAAAGACCCGGTTGTCAATTACGAACAATATTTACTCAGTCAAAAAGTACTGACTACCGAAGCAATTGAACAGATTCGGCGGGAAATCAAACAGGAAATGGAAGCGGCGTTGGAAGTCGTGTTTGCCATGCCGGAGCCGGTTGCGAATACAGAAGAAGAGTTGAGGGATATGTATAGCCCCACCCCAACCCTCCCCCAAGGGGAGGGAGCCTTTCCTCCTCCCCCTTGGGGGGAGGCTGGGAGGGGGCTCCGCTTCATTGATGCCATCTCCGAAGCCCTGCGCCAAAGCATGGAACGCCACCCAAATCTGGTGCTGATGGGACAGGACATTGCCGATTACGGCGGCGTTTTCAAAATCACCGATGGCTTTGTGGCGCAATTCGGCAAGGAACGGGTGCGCAACACGCCGCTGTGCGAATCGGCCATTGTGGGGGCGGCGTTGGGGCTGTCCATCAAAGGCTACAAGGCGATGGTCGAGATGCAGTTTGCCGACTTTGTGACGTGCGGTTTCAACCAGATTGTCAACAACTTAGCCAAAAGTCACTACCGCTGGGGACAATGCGCCGACGTGGTGGTGCGGATGCCAACCGGAGCCAACACCGCCGCCGGGCCGTTCCACTCACAATCCAACGAAGCGTGGTTTTTCCACACGCCGGGACTGAAAATCGTCTATCCGTCCAATCCGTACGATGCCAAAGGGTTGCTCAACGCGGCCTTTGAAGACCCGAATCCGTACCTGTATTTCGAGCACAAATATCTGTACCGCTCTGTATCGGGGCCGGTTCCTGAAGAGTATTACACTGTTCCGGTTGGCAAAGCCGCCTTGGTCACCGAAGGCGACGACCTGACGATTATCACCTACGGCCTGTGTGTGCATTGGGCCAAAGAACTCCTATCTTCTATAGAGCCGAAACCTGCCATAGATTTGATTGATTTGCGCACGTTGCTGCCGTGGGACAAAGAAACCGTGGCCGCCAGCGTACGCAAAACAGGCCGGGTTTTGGTGGTTCACGAAGATACTATTTCGGGCGGCATCGGTGCCGAAATCGCCGCGTGGATTGGCGAACATCTCTTCCAATACTTGGACGCGCCTGTGATGCGTGAAGGCAGCCTGGACACAGCCGTGCCGTTTTCACCGAATTTGGAGAAAAACTTTTTGCCCCGTCAACGGATGGAGGAGAAAATAAAGAAGTTGTTGGCGTATTGATTGAAATTGATTTTTACAGCGTTTTGACAAAGATACTATTGGTCGGAAAACTCTATTGTGTTGTATGAAAACCTGATCACCGAGGCCTGTGGCACACAGGCCTTTGTTTGCCCACGCTACAGGCCTGTGTGCCACAGGCCTCGGTAAAGGAGACTGTTAAATTACTGAGGCAAGCTTGCTTTTGTATGAGACGCTACTTTATGGCATCTGATTTACGCATTATTCGTCCGTTTGGCTGAATTTGAAAAGTCTTCGAAATAACAGATAATTTCCCGCTTCCAGATATTCTATCACTTCCCTCCTTGTTCGTCTGCCATGTCATAATGCTGTCAATTATTGTAATCTGATGGTTAGAGTCTATCATCACTTTTTCAACGGCATCAAAACTAACATCGTTTGTCAGTTTACTGAACAACATGAGTGAATCTATTTTGTTCCCTTGTTTGTCATAAGTTAAAATGGCCGGAGTGTTGAGATCAATCGGTAGCAAGTAGATGACAGCGTGATAATTAGATTTAAGTGGCAATTTGCCATAGATTTGACCGTAAGGAAGAAAGGGAGGCGGAAACTTAGTGAGCCAAACCGTGTCTGCCGCATTTGTGTCCAGAATGTTTGCGTCCGAATTAAAAGAAAGGGGTATTTTCACAACAGGCAGGACAGTAATGTAGTCATCAAACGTAGCCTTTTGGTGCGCAGTTTCTTCATGATATTTTTTTGCTGACTGATTGCAAGAAGACAAAATGACAAGCAGAAACACAATTGCTTTCGTCAATATGGCTTCATTGCCTGCTTTGTTGCGGTATGAGAGCATTTGACCGGCTATGGGTTTGGACTTTTGTAAAGATACTATTTCGTTCAGAAAATTCGGAGGAACGTTTTAAACAAAAAATACCCAAAATGTACCTACAGGGGTTTCACCTTATACTGAAATACAATCGGCCAGAGGCCGAGCTTCGCGGTCAGACAGTTGCCACTCGCCAGAGGTGAGCGGCTGTTGATTCTCTGATTAATAGCCAGCCAAAAAAACTCAAATCACCACCTCAATCAGCCGCTCAATGGATTCGCGTAGGGCACCGGTGGTAAACGGCTTCTGAAGCGTGATAGTAGTGTTGATTTTGTTCCAGCGCAGGGGCTGATGCGTAACCTGATGATCCGGACTACTGCCAATCAGCAAAACAAGCGGACGAGCCAACCATTGAAACAAGACATGCAGCCGCTGAAAAAGCGACATCAGCAACAGCGTTTCGTTGTCTATCAAAGCCAGTGCGAAGTGCTTTTTCCAATTTTTTTCGCGCCATTCCCGGTAATTGGCGGCAATGTCCACCGAGCCGAACCCCCATTCGTACAACTGTACTTTCAAGTCGTCAGCCAGGCGGTTTTCTTGCTCAATGATGAGGATATGTAACAGTACAATGTCTTGGGAAGAATAGACGCGATAGGGCAACTGGTATAAATCGAGCAGTTCGGTCAGTTCGCGGTAATAGCCTTTGGGTGTATAAACGTAGAAAAACTCCTGCTGCTCCTCTGTGTCCGACAGATAAAAAAGCTGGTAAACCAACTCGGGATGCTGCTCCAGTACTTGTTTTTGGACAGTAACGGTGATGCTCATAAGACAGGTGTTTATGGATGGTTTATAAGACCTCACCCCGCCCCCTCTCTCCCGATCCCGAAAGATTTCGGAACGGGAAGAGGAGTGACTTTTCAACCCAACGAGCCTTTTGTACAGACTTGTTTAAGACAATGAACCAGGGCAATCACGAGGCACACCCCTCTCAGCAGGAGAGGGGACGGGGGTGAGGTCTTTTCACCCGCCTGCTACACAACCACTGCCGATTTCTGATAGGCTTCCTTGCCTAATCTCCGCAACATCCGGTAGTGCGATTGCAGGGCCGACGCAAAGCTGCGGTTCTCTAAATAAGGCAAATTAAATTCCTCGGCAGTCTGCTTGACAATGACCGACAACGCCGGATAGTGAATGTGCGATATTTTCGGGAACAAATGATGCTCTATTTGGCGGTTGAGTCCGCCGCACAGAAAAGCCGCCAATTGACTTTGCGGAGAAAAATTCGCCGTGGTTTGCATCTGGTGTACCGCCCAGGCTTCTTCTACGTTGCCTTGTTCATTGGGAACCGGAAAATGTGTGCCTTCTACTATGTGCGCTAACTGAAAAACAAGACCCAAAACCACTCCTTCAGTCAATTGCATGGCTACGAAACCGATCAGAATTTGCCACCAGGCGGCATCCAATACCAGCAAAGGTAAACCGATAAAGAACCAATAAAAGAGTGCCTTGTAAAAAAACAGGTTGAAGTATTCTTTCTTGGAATGGACATTGATCCGCTGACCGATGCTGCGTTTGAAAAACTTCAGGTAATCTTTGCGAAACACCCACGAAAGCGAAGTCAGCGAATATAGAAAAAACGCGTACACGTGCTGAAAACGCTGCAAGCCATTCACCCGCTCCGCTTCGTCAACACGAATCAGGCCAGGGGCAATTTCAATGTCTTCGTCGTGTCCCAGAATGTTGGTGTAGGTGTGATGCACCACATTGTGCGTAATGTTCCACACATACGGATTGGCTCCCAACAAGTGAAAGGTCTGGCTCAACAGTCGGTTCACCCGGCTGCTGGCCGAAAAAGCCCCGTGCATGGCATCGTGCGAAATGTTAAAGCCGATAAATGCCGCAAACATGCCCAAAACTATGGACATGGCGAGCATGGGCCACACCCCGAATTGATTGGAAATAATCAGCCCGTAAAGCAGCCCGAAGCCGCCCAGGAAGAAAACGCTCTTGAGCCAAAGGTGTGGATTGGCGTGTTTGGAAAGTTGGTTTGTGGTAAAATAGGCTTCCACCCGCTGTCGGACGGTAGCGAAAAAAGCGGACCGGTTCCGGTCTGTAAATCTGATTTTTGGTTGCATAGCTGGTTGTAGAGATTGCTGGTTGTAATAGGTAATACTGGCAAGCCGTCAGGCAAAACATGCCTGACGCATAGAAACGACAAATAGAGTACGGATGAAAGCTGACTAAATCAACATACAGGCGGTTTTCTGGCAAGAACAAGTATTCAGGAAACGCCGCTCAACAAGAGGAGTAAAAAGAATCGGATTCCGGAAAGAAGACAGGCTGAAATGATTGGCAGGAAGAACGTCCGCTAATAACTGCGGACAGAAAACAAAGTGAAATGAAAGAGTAAAGCAAAAGCAGAGAAGTAGCTGCTACCTGTCTGGGAATCTGTCTTAGTAACTGATGTTACGCACGGAATAGATTTAAATGGTTCTGCATAGCTTTTAGTCCGGCCAGATAGAGTTGTGCCTTTAACTGAAAATGCCCGATGGCATGTTTGATTTTCAAGGCCTCGAGTTTGATGTAAGCCAGCATGGCGGCAAAGAAATGATTGGCCTGCGTGTCGGGGGTCTTGGCGGGAGACTTGCCCATCGAGGCATTTTGTTTCAACGACTTGTGGTATTGCTCCACGTTCCATCTTCTTTGATAGATTGTGGTGATTTGCTCGTAGTTCAGTTCGGTGTCGCTCGAAACCAGATAGAGTACCCCTTGCGAACCGTCTTGGTTTGTAAAGACTTGTCTGGCCACCAGCACCGGCACTTGAACCGAACGCAGGTAAACACGCAAAGGGGCTTTTGGGGGAAAGTCAAGCGCACTCAGGGCGGTGAAGCGGCCTTGCCGACGGTCTTGTTCGGAAAGGGCAACGGTACGAGAGGACTCCAGGGCGAAGATGAAATGGCGGCCCAAGGCCAGCACCGCCTGCATGTTTTCCTTGCAGGCGTACCAGCTGTCGGCCAGCAAATAGCGGTAAGATACCTGGGTATGGGCTGTTTTGAGCATTTTTCGCAGGTGTTCGTTCTTGGTCAGCGGGCTTTTGAACTTCTCTTGCCCGGTCTTGGGATCGGTGTGGGCTTGGGTCTTCTCGGTTAGCTCGGCACCGATGGGCACGCATAGGGAAGGGGATTGATACAGCAGGCTCACGAAGTTGAGCCCGTTCACGTACCGGCCTTGGCTGTGGTCGTAGTGGGTGGTGATCATCGCGTTCGGATCGGTGTGGGGTTTTTCCACAATCGAGTCATCGACAATGAGCACGGCAAAGTCGGTCTCCGACTGCTTTTGCTCATCGGCCCGCTTTTGCTCATCGGCCCG
>JALOMD010000275.1 GCA_025455595.1 Cytophagales bacterium
ATAATTCATAATTCATAATTCATAATTCATAATTCATAATTCATAATTCATAATTCATAATTCATAATTCATAATTCATAATTCATAATTCATAATTCAGCATTAAATATCCACCTTTTTCAAAATCCCCTATATGAAGATGCTTAAACTCTCTACTAACCAAAGTTACCATCTGTTCCGGTGTACTTGGTTTGGGTGTTTTCTCGGGTTCGGCTTGCTGACGGCACAGGCGCAAATCGCCTCGTCGGCACCGCTGGTTCACTATCCGGGAACCGTCAAACAAAACCAAGAGGCCACCATTACGCTGGAAGTGACCAACGAAAGATTGGGCACTGTGCTCGAACAGATTGAAAAGCAGAGCCGGTACGTGTTCGTGTATTCCAACGACGAAGTGAACACCTCGCAGCGCATCAGCTTGAACGTGCGCAAGAAGGCCTTGCAAGAAGTGCTGCGCGAACTGGCCGGCTCGTCCGGGTTTTCCTTCGAGGTGTTGAACGACAAGATCATCCTGAAAGGCCAGTCGTCGGCGGGGTCGTCCAACGACCAGTCGCAGGCACCGATTCCGGGAGAAACGCCCAAAACGCTCGAAGCCCGCAGCACCGGTGTTCAGGTGCTCGAAATCAGCGTGTCGGGTACGGTGCGAAACGAGACCAACGAGCCGATGCCGGGCGTAAGCGTGGCCCTGAAAGGCAGCACGCTGGGCACCGTCACCACCGCCGATGGCAAATACACGCTGAGCATACCGGACAACCAAGCCAACGGCACGCTGGTGTTCAGCTTCATCGGCTACACCACCGAGGAAACCCCCATCGGCGGCCGCACGGTGATTGATATTTCGCTACTGCCTGACATTCAGGCTCTTTCGGAAATCGTAGTGGTAGGCTACGGCACGCAACAGCGCAAGAACCTTACTTCATCGGTGGCTACGGTGGGCAACCAAGATATCGAAAGCCGCCCCACTACCAACGCCTTCCAAGCCCTGCAAGGCGTGGCCGCCAACGTGACCATACAGCAGAACAACGCCGAACCCGGTGCCGTGCCGGTATTCAACATCCGGGGCGTGGGGTCGTTCTCGTCGAACAACGAGCCGCTCATCATCATTGACGGTTTGATTGCCGGGAGTTTGGGTTTTGCCAACCTGAATCCCAGCGACATTGAGAACGTCACCATCCTGAAAGATGCGTCTTCGGCGGCCATCTATGGTTCGCAGGCGGGCAACGGCGTGGTGCTGGTGACCACCAAACGCGGCAAAAACGAACAAAAGCCCACCGTCCGTTACAACGGGCTGTTCGGCTGGCAAAATCCGACCACCCGGCCCCAAGCCGTGGAAGGCTGGGAGTTCATGACGCTGAAAAACGAAGGCTTGGTAAACAGCGGCTTGGTTCCGCAGTTCTCGCCGCAGCAAATCCAGCAAATGCGCGACCGAGGCTCGTACCCGTGGATGTTCGACGAGCAGTTCCGGCGCAACGCCCCTCAGGTGAAACACGACGTGACCGTAAGCGGCGGCGGCAAGAACACCAACTACTTGGCTTCGTTCGGCTACCTGAACCAAGAGAACATGCTGAACAACCAGTATGTGCGCAACAACGACAACGAGTTCTACTACCGTCGTTACAACGCCCGCCTGAACATGACCACGCAAATCAGCAAGATGTTGTCGGTGAGCATGAACGCCGCCTACGCCAAGGCTTACACTCGCGGCACATCAGCCTCGATGGACTTCATCATCCGCGATGCGTTGCGCACGCCGCGCATCTACCCGATTGTGAACGAAGACGGCACTTTCCCGACCACGGCCAGCTTGTCGGGCAACACCATTGCCGCATTGGCTTTGGGCGGTTTCCGAATGCTGGAAACGGACAACTTGGTGGCCAACTTCGATGCCACGCTGACTCCGCTCGAAGGGCTGCGCTTCAACATGAACGCATCGGGCAACTATTTCCAGTACAACGATCAGGCGCAAGGGCGGGCGTTCACCTACAACTCACCGTTCCCGTCTGATCCGCCCCGCAACAATGTCTTGGAGAAAAGTTCGTGGCGCGACTACAACACCAACGTCTATTTCACCGGCGAATACGAAAGACGTTTTGGCAAACACAACGCCAAAGTGCTGGCCGGTTACCGGAGCGACTTCTTCTCGAATGGCAGTTATATCAATCCGCGCGACGGACGTTTCTATCCTGAACTTTACACTCGCCAAATAAACGGTATTCCGTTAGACAATTCGCTGTTGTTACAGGGCGAGTATTTGAGGAATAGGGCTGGTGTCATTGACGGTGGTTTCGTTGACTACAACCGCAACGCCAATCCGCAACTGTCTGTACTGAACTCCGTTTTCGGCCGCTTCAACTACAGCTTCGATGATAAGTATCTGTTCGAGTTCACATGGCGTTACGACGGTTCCTCGAAACTGGCTCCGCAAAACCGCTGGCTGTTCTACCCAGCCGCTTCGGTAGCTTGGCGTTTGACCAACGAGCCGTTCATGGCCAACATCGCCGACCGTTTCGGCAACATCAAACTGCGGGCTTCGTACGGACAAGTGGGTAACTCCGGCATCGGCGGATATGAGTTCATTCCGCGTATTGAGCCTGTTAGTGGTGCTTATGCCTTCAATAACATTAGTGCAAATGGCGTAAATATTCTCCCCTTCAACCCCGAACTGCGCTGGGCCACCGTAACCAACACCAACTTTGGTGTGGACGTGGAAGTGCTGAAAAACGCCCTGACGGTGTCGTTCGACTACTTCCGTGCCTTGAACGACGGCATTTACTATGCGCCGGTGGTTCCGGGTACGTTTGGGCAAGGTTCCCCTGTTCAAAACTTCGCCACGGTGCTGAACCGGGGCTGGGAACTGGTGGTCAACTACAACCTGACCACCGGGCCGGTGAAACACAGTTTCAACGCCAACCTCTCTGACAATTTCAACACCATCCAGAAACTCGGTGCGGATGCCCTCATCGGCTTCGACTTCCAAGGCATTTTGCGCGAAGGCTACCCGATTGCGTCGTACTTCATGTACAAAAACGCCGGTTTGTTCCAAACCTTCGAGGAAATCCAGAATTCGCCCCGGCAGCCCTTTGCCCAGAACGGTCAACCGCAGCCGGGTGACATCAAGTACGTGGACAAAAACGGCGACAACCTGATAGATGCCCAAGACCGTTTCGTGGGGGGCAATCCGTTTCCGCGTTACGCCTACGGTTTCACTTACCGGGGAGCGTACAAAGGCTTTGACCTGACGGTTTTCTTGCAAGGCGTGGGCGAACGGGCACAATACCTGCGCGGCGACGCGGTGGAAGCGTTTCACAACAACGAGGAGCACCTGTACGTGCAGCACAAAGACCGCTGGACGCCCACCAACCCGGATGCGACTTACCCGCGCCTGACGGCAACCACGGCCGCCGCCGCCAACAATGTTGTGTTCTCGGACTACTGGCTGTACGACACCCGTTACCTGCGGCTCAAAAACCTGCAAGTCGGTTACTCGCTGCCCGCCGCTCTGTTGAGCAAGGCGAAAATCGCTTCGGCCCGCATTTACGTGTCGGGTCAGAACATGCTGACTTGGGTGCCGGAGCGGTTCCGCCGCTTAGGCATTGACCCGGAATTCACGCAGTTTGGCAACCGGCTTTCGTTCGACAGATACGCAGGCATTGCCGGGCGCAACTACCCCAACTCACGGGTGATGGCCGTAGGCTTGGATGTGAGTTTCTAACAATACCGGATGCCTGACACCGGAATCCGGTGTCAGGCATCAAAAAAATCATCCTTTCTTCATTTGTCTATTTTCTTTTCTCTCGAATATGAAAAAATACATTCTTTTAGCGACCCTGGTTTTGTTCGCGTCGCAAGCCTGCAAGAGACTGGACGTAGGCTTGGCGAACGAACTCAACGAACAGGATTTCTGGAAAACGGAGGCCGATGCGCAAGCCGTACTGGCCTCGTGCTACGACAACTTAGGCGGTGCCGAAGAGTTTTTCTTCACCGAAACCCTCAGCGACAACTCCTTTACCCGTGGCGAACGCTTCGGCGGGGTGAAACAACTCGCCACCGGCAGCTACGACCCGGCGTTGCCGCTCGTGAAAAGCGAGTGGGACTACCGCTACACGGCCATCCGCAAATGCAACCAGTTTCTGGCTAACATTGAGCGGGTGCCCGGCCTGACCCCGGCGCAACTGAACCGCTACAAGGCGGAGGTGCGTTTCATCCGGGCCTACTCGTACTTCCGGCTGGCCACTTGGTACGGCGACGTGCCGTTTTTCACCAACGTACTCACCATTTCCGAGTCGCAGAGCATTGGCCGCACACCCAAGGCCGATGTGATCAAATTCGTGGTGGACGAACTGACCGCCGCCCAAGCCGACCTGCCAACTAACACGGCTTTTACAACGAATGAAAGAGCCGCCGAAAGAGGCCGCGCGACCCGTGGCGCGGCCATTGCCCTGAAAGCCCGCGTGAACCTGTACGAAGGCAACTGGCAGGCAACGGCCACCGCGTGCGAGGAACTGATCGGCCGGGCCGAAAACGGCTCTTATTCCCTGTTTCCGTCGTATGCGGGTATCTTTACAGTTGCCAACGAATACAACTCGGAGGTGATTTTCGACTTGCAGTTCGGGGCCAACCGCCTGCACGAGTTGCAGCGTCTGTTCTTCCCGGTGACCATCGGCCTGCGCACCGACATGATGCCTACGCAAGCCTTGGTGGACAACTACATCACGACCAACGGCCGCGCCATCACCGAATCCGGTTCGGGTTACGACCGCAACAATCCGTACGCCAACCGCGACCCGCGCCTGGCCGCCACCATCGCCACGCACGGCTCCAAGTACACCAATTTCAACTTCAACTCGCCGGCGGAGATTGACATCCTGACGCTTCCCGGTTCGGGCGGCAACGACGTGCTGCAACCCTTCGCCTCGGCCACCGGCTACTACTGGCGCAAATACGCCGACCCGACGGCCACGCCGCCCGGTGCATCCGGCCTGAACCTGATTTACCTGCGCTGGGCCGATGTGCTGCTGATGTACGCCGAAGCCAAAACCGAACTGAACCAGATGAACGCCGCCGTGTGGGACCAGACCATCGGGGCCATTCGCCGCCGCGCCGGGTTCACCGATTCGGGTGCGTTGAATTTTCCCAACGCGCAGCAGGCGCAAATGCGCGACATCGTGCGCCGTGAACGCCGCTCAGAGTTGGCCTTCGAGGCGTTGCGCGTATTCGACATCCGCCGTTGGAGAATCGCCGAGACGGTGCTGAACACGCAAGTGAAAGGCATCGCCATTCCGGGCAACGAACTGCCCAAGGATGCCAACGGCAATATTATCGTGGAGGCTCGCACATTCGATCCGGCCAAGCATTATCTGTGGCCGATTCCGCA
>JALOMD010000276.1 GCA_025455595.1 Cytophagales bacterium
ATGTACACTGTGGACGGCGTGAAAAACTGGACGCAAATCTGGATGGTGCCTGCCTACATTGCCGCCGGTGTGCTGCTGCTTTTCCTGCTCACCTTCCGCGACGACAAGGTTTCGGCATTGAAAAAAGAAGAAACGGCAAAGGTGTAATCGAAACCTCGCCCCCGGAAGCCCACTCCCGGCCTCCCCCCAAGGGGGAGGAGCAAAAAGCCCCCTCCTTGGGAGGGGGTTGGGGGAGGCTTCGGGGGCTTGAATTTTCTATGCAAATTATTTGTATATACATTAAATGTGCATACATTTGCATTGTTTGTTGCGTTTTGGGCAAAAATTGCCCAAAACGCCGCTTCACTCGGAGGCCGTCTGTGCAAGCAACGGCTTTTGGCAAACCCACTTTTTGTTTTTCATTCTTCATTTTTAACCAACCAAAGCAATGGCAACTTGGACTATTGACCCGATGCACTCCGAAATCCAGTTCCGGGTGCGGCACATGGTTATCTCTACGGTAACCGGCAGTTTTCAGCAGTTTGAAGGCAAAATCGAAGCCGACAATGATGATTTCTCAGACGCGAAAGTATCTTTCTCTGCCGATATCAACAGCATTTTCACGGGCAACGAGCAACGCGACGGCCACTTGAAATCACCCGATTTCTTTGATGCCGCCAACCACCCCAAGCTCACGTTCGAGTCCACCGCGTTTCGCAAAACCGGCAGTGACACGTACGAGGTGACCGGCAACTTGACCATCCGGGGCAACACCAAGCCGGTGACGTTGAAAGCGGAACACGGCGGCACCACCAAAGACCTGTACGGCAATACCAAAGCCGGTTTTGAAATCAACGGCAAAATCAGCCGCAAGGAATACGGCCTCACGTGGGATGCCATCACCGAAGCAGGCGGGGCCGTAGTCTCCGACGAAATCCGGCTGGCGTTGAACGTGCAGGTGGCCAAGCAGTGAAACCAGCTTGGTAGTGGCAGTTGGCAGTTAGGGAACGTGACACCTTTGGCAAAGTTTCAGAACTTTGCCAAAGGCCGGGCTTCGGGCGTTTTGGGCGATTTTTGCCCAAAACGCCTTTTGCGTCCGTTCGGGGTCGGTGTATGTTTGGTGTCGTTTTTGCGCTGCACGGGAGTGTCAGGCGTGTTACCTTCGCCTCAGTTCAACACCAAACTTGATTCTGACACATGAAATCCGTTCGTTTCTTGATCGCAGCGTTTGTTTTTTGCCTTTCGGTTTCCGCTTGTACAGTGGTGCGCACCGCGCCGCCCCCGCCCACCGCCGGGCGACCTGCCAAGCCCTTGCCGCCCGGCCAAGCCAAGAAAGTCTATGGCACCCAGTCGGCCAAGCCGTTTGCGCCGGGCCAGCAGAAGAAACGAAACTGAAAATTCGCCTGGAAATGCCCGGAACGGCGGCCGTTTGGTCGCCGTTTTTCTTTTGGAGATTTTTCAAAAAGCGTTTTGGGCAATTTTTGCCCAAAACGCTTTTCTGTTGTCTTCTGCGAGCCTGTGCTTCCGGTCAGACGCATAGCGGGCAGACCTGCGTGGCAAAACCGTTTCGCGGCCCGGAGAATCGAAACCTGACTGCAACCAAAAGCTGGCATTGGTATTTTTGTGTCTGCCTACAGAATGCATCCGTTTTCTGACGACCTTTGGCTTGGGGTATTTCCGTCAGCCGTTTTTTCGTTTTTTTGCCCAAAATGCTAACAAGTACCTGACAGAAATTGGTTTATGTTATTTTCGGCGTACAATGGGTAATGTGATCAATTTCAATTCATTGTCAATTGATTGTGACTTTGTTTTCACTGACCACTGATGACTGACTACTAACGACTTATCACTTAGCACATGAAAAAGCCATCCAAAACCAAAGTCATTGTAACCACGCTGGTAAACACCATCCTGCTGCCGTTCAACGAGTTCATCAAATTCCAGCAGGCCAGTGGGGTGCTGCTGCTGGCGGCCACGGCTGTTTCGCTGTTGTGGGCCAACTCGGCGGCCGGGCACAATTTCATTGAATTTTGGGAAAAACCGTTCGCCTTGCAAATCGGCGATTTCACGGCCAGCAGCAGCGTGCTTCACTTCGTCAACGACGGCCTGATGACGCTGTTTTTCGTGGTGGTGGGGCTGGAAATCAAACGCGAAATCATGGAAGGCGAGTTGTCCACGCGGCAAAAAGCCGTGCTGCCGGTGCTGGCGGCCGTGGGCGGCATGGTGGTACCCGCGTTGTTTTTCGCCATGTTCAACTTCGGTCGCGACACGCAGCACGGCTGGGGCATCCCAATGGCGACCGACATTGCGTTTTCGCTCACCATCCTGTCGCTGCTGGGCACCCGCGTGCCCGCCGGACTCAAGATTTTTCTCGCCGCCCTTGCCATCGTGGACGACCTCGGAGCCATTCTGGTGATTGCGTTGTTTTACTCGTCGAACCTGAACCTGGAAGCGTTGCTGTGGGGCTTGGCTGCTTTCGGCGGACTGATGGCCCTGAACGTAGCCCGCGTCCACAACATGTTGCCGTATTTCCTGTTGGGAGCGTTGCTCTGGACGCTGTTCCTGAAGTCGGGCATTCACCCCACCATTGCGGGCGTGCTGTTTGCGGCCAGTGTGCCGCACCGTCGGCGCGGAGCCTCCGAGCCGAAAGTAGAAGCAGCCGTGCAGCAACTCGAAAAACAGTTGAAAATGTTGCAGTCGCCCGACTGCCGCCAAGACAAGATGCTGCGCGACCAAGTGCTGGAAGAAATGCAGGTGGTGAGCAGTAGCATCGAGTCGCCGCTGCAAAACCTGCTGCACTCGTTGCATCCGTTTTCGAGCTACGTCATCATGCCGCTGTTTGCCTTGGCAAACGCCGCCATTGTGTTCGGCAACATCACCGCAGACGAGATTGTGCAGCCGCTGGGGCTGGGCATCTTGGTGGGCTTGGTGCTGGGCAAGCCGCTGGGCATCACCTTTGCCGCTTGGATAGGCGTAAAAGCAGGACTGGCGGTTTTGCCGAACCGAGTGAGTTTCACGAAGATATACGGCATGGGCTGCTTGGCGGGCATTGGCTTCACCATGTCCATTTTCATTGCCAACCTCGCCCTGCGCGGCCACGGCATCGAGCTGGCCAAAGGCGCGGTGTTGCTCGCATCGGGCATAGCCGCCATCAGCGGATACCTTGTATTGCTACTGCAAAGCATGTTGGCCCGCCGACCCGACCTGCAAAAAGCCGAGTAAATTGCCCTTGAAAGCGACTACAGGCATGTTTTTTTGCTGACCACTGGAGGAAACGGGCAAGACACACTTGCCCGCCTCTCCGATTTGTCATCCTAAAAACAAAAGCCATGACTGTGTTCGAACAGAATCTGCACTGGTTTTACGTGGTCGTCATGTTTGCCAGTGCCGTTGCCCTTTTTGCCATGAGCCGCAACGCCAAGGGCGTGCCCGACTACAAGTATGCCATCCACATCTTTGTGGTGGTGTGGTCGGGGCTGGCCTACTCGGCACTGGCCATGAACCAAGGCTGGACGATGGTGGCAGGCCAGCAAGTGCTGTACGCCCGGTATATTGACTGGGTAGTGACCACACCGCTGCTACTGCTGTCGCTTACGCTGACGGGCAAGTACTTTGTGGACGTGAAAGGCGGCATCACCGCCGCGCTGCTGGGTACGCAAGCCATTATGATTATCACCGGCTTGGTGGCCGAATTGTCGGCCGAGCCGTCGGTGCAATATTTCTGGTACATTGCCGGGTGCGTGGCGTTGGCAATGGTGCTGTACTTGTTCTGGGGACCGCTCTACGACAAAGCCAAGTCGCAGGAGGGCGGCATCACGGAAGTGTACCGCAAGTCGGCCACTTTCCTGACGGTGCAGTGGCTGCTGTATCCGGTGGCTTGGATCATCGGCACGCCGGGCCTGGGCTGGCTCGACTCAACAACCACGACAATCCTGTTCATCATCCTGCCGATTATCTCCAAAGCCGGTTTTGCGTTCTTCAACTTGGGCCTGTTGCGCAAAATGGAGACAGAAAATGCCGAATATGACCAACGGATTGCCACGCGGTGAAAAAAGCAGGCAGTAGCGGTTGGCGGTTGGCAATTAGCAGCTGGCAATTAGCAGCTGGCAATTAGCAGTTGGCGGTTAGCGGTCAGCAGTTAGGAAAGGCGGCTCTCACCCCCGGCCCCTCTCCCTTGGGAGAGGGGGAAAAGCAGGCAGTAGCAGTTGGCAGGCAGCGGAAGCGTTTTGGGCAAATTTCACCCAAAACGCTTCCGCATTCCGCCTTCCGAAATCTTTTCCCCTCCTTGGGAAAGGCCGGGAGGGAGCTTCCAAGAGTGAGGGTCGTCCTTCTTCTTTCCCAACTGCCAACCGCTAACCGCCAACTGCTAATTGCCAGCTGCCAACTGCCACTGCCAACCGCTACTACTCTCCGGTTTTGAAGCGGAACACCGGATGCAAACTTTCCGGATCGTTTACCAGCACGTTCAGGTCTTTGATGCGGCCGGTTCTCATGTCGAACACCCAGCCGTGGATGTTCACCTCGCGGCGTTGCCAAGCCCGTTGTACAATCGAGGTCTCGGCCAAGTTATAGACCTGCTCAATCACGTTCAGTTCCACCAGCCGGTCGGCGCGTTCCTGTTCGTCTGGCAAGTTGTCAAGCAGTTCGGCGTGTTTCAAATACACTTCCTTGATGTTGCGCAGCCATTTGTTCACCAGTCCGAGGTCGTCTTGCTGCATGGCGGCCAGCACGCCGCCGCAGCCGTAGTGCCCACACACAATGATGTGCTGCACGTGCAACACTTCCACGGCGTACTGCACCACACTCATCACGTTCAAGTCGGTGTGTACCACCAAGTTGGCGATGTTGCGGTGAACGAAAATCTCGCCCGGCTGGGCTTGGGTGATTTCCTCGGCACCCACGCGGCTGTCGGCGCAGCCAATCCACAAGAACTGCGGACTTTGCCCCTTCGACAGGCGGGCGAAATACTTTGCGTCTTGCCCGGTGCGGGCGGCTACCCACTGCTCGTTCTGGGCAAGCATTTTCTGGTAAATTTCTGAGGAAACAGACATATCGAAGTACGATTTACGAGGTACGAAGTACGAATTAAAGTCAGAGTTAAGAGGTCAGAGGTCAGAAGCGTTTTGGGCAAAAATTGCCCAAAACGCTGGTGCGTCAGGCAGGATGTCCTGAATGCTGTTTTTTCGTGAATTCTGTAAATCCTGATTCCGACATCAAATGTTTTGGGCCATCCCGGCCTGTCGGGATGCCGGGTGGTTCACGCGCCGGGGCAAAAAAATCCGCTAAGAGGCTGTTTGAGTTAATTTTTCGGAAGCGAAAAGGATGGATTTTTGCGCGAGCCGAGTCCATTTTGAGGGGCGTAGCCGGAGGCTACGGGCCGA
>JALOMD010000277.1 GCA_025455595.1 Cytophagales bacterium
AACGAGGTCGATGCGGCGCAGAACGGTGAGCGGCAGAATGACGTCCTGATAGTGGCCACGACGGAACGAGTCGCGAATCAGATCGGCGACTCCCCAAATAAACGATACGTATTCGCTGTGACTGCTCATTGATTTCCTGTGCTTGCAATGGCGGGTTTTGTGGGTAGTACGCTTTGGTTGCTATGGCTGGTGTTGGTAGGCGTGAAGTTTGTCAAACTTGGTGCCTAAATGCAAAGTTTTCACTATTTGCAAGATACGCTGTAATCAACGGTTGCGTGCTGCTTTGTTGTGTCTGTCCGGTGACGGAGCGGGTTGTTATAGAAAACACTGGATAGTTTTCCGTTGTTCAAAAAAGTTGCACCAGGCTTTGAACACGCCGAAAACCGGGTTGTTTCAAGTTTTGGGAAATACTATATTTGTTATAAACTGATAATCCAGCGGTTATAAGTTGCGTCCCGATAAGTCGGGATGCCTTTTGTTACAGAAGTTCATTCCGTCAAAACTATGTGACCTCCTCATTTTCAATTACAATAACTCTATTTTTCAAGCAAGAAAACGCCTTATTGCACGGCTGTAGAACCCGCCTCAGACCTGTAAGCGAAAAATCAGAAAAGGACACCCGTACGGTGTCCTTTTCTGTGAAAATTGTGTTCGCAACTCATCTTCGTTGCAGCGTGTCCCGGTCGGATTTGTTGCCTACGCTGGATCCAGACTGTCCGGTGCGAACAGGTGTCAAATCTTTCTGTTTGAATGAAAGCACTTGTTTCGCCCGCTTGTCTTCCGGGTACAACTCAAGCATCTGATTAGCATACTTGTGCGCCTCAGCCAAATTTTTGTATTTTTTCAGATTCAGAATAGCCATATAGAAATAGCCGTTGGCCAGTTCTCGTTTGTACTTTGTGCTGTCTTGTTCGTTTTCGGCTAACTCAAAAAATTTCTGGTAATCCGACTCGGCCGTGCCTGCCGTGCCTTCCACATCCTGTAGTACCCGTGTCTTGGCCCGCCACTGATAGCCAATCGCCTGTTGGGACGAATCCAATGCGGTAAGCATATTGGTGAAAGCCGAGTCGGCGTATGCATAGTCGCCGCCGAAATACCCCGACAGCCCGGCCAAGTAATAGTCATTTGCATTGGCTTTTTCGCCTGCCAATTGATTGTAGCGTCGCATTACAAGCATGGCTTGCGGATACGCCTTTGCATCAAAGAATTTCTGAGCCACTTCACGCAAGCCGTCCAGTCGCGTCGAGTCCATGCCAATGCCTTTTGCAATGTTTTCAATGGCTTGCGTGGTGTCGCCTCCGGTACAAATCTGCAATTTGCCCAGATACTCATAGTCGCTGCCCAGCAAAATGTCCGGTTTCGCCATTGCAAAATATTTGTTCAGAAACTCCATGCCCTGCGGACACTGGTTGGTTTCGTAATTGGCATAACCCATCAGGCGGTTATAGACGGCACTGTTGTTGTATTGGCTCTGTAAAGTGGACAGAATGCTCAATGCTTCCTGATGCTTACCGACCAGAATCAGAAAACCGGCGTAACGAAATTGGTTGGACGGGCTTTTGTCGGCCAAGGCCATGTATTTCTCCATGCTTTCCAAGGCTTTGTCGTATTGTCTGGCCAAGTAGTACAATTCAGCCAGTTTCCGGTAAGCCGGTGCATAGCTGCTGTCGGCGGCCACAGCTTCGTTGTATTTGTCGCGGGCAGCGTTCAGGTTTTTGCTTCTGACAAACAAATCACCCAGCCGAATGTGCGTTTTGAGCAATTTTGGGTTCAAAGCCAATGCTTTGTCGTAATTATTGGCAGCCGTAGAACCGTCCAATTTTTCCAACGCGGCATCACCGATGACCACATACGCATTGGCCAGATTCGGATTTAACTTCAGTGCTTCCTGTGCGTTGGCAACCGCTTCAGCCGGGTCGGTGTTGCCTTCGTGCATCAGATAAGCCTCACCGATGCGGTGAAACACTTCGGCCTTTTTATCCTTCTTTTTTGTCGCGGCTTTTGCCTGTTCAAAATGCGTTTTGGCTTCATCTTTCTTGCCCTGTTTCAACGCCAAAGAACCCAATCCCACATAACTCAGGCCGTTCTTTTTGTCAGCGGCTACACCCTTTTCAAATTGCATCCGGGCCGAATCAAGTTCGTCCACGTGCATATAGTAATACCCTGAATAGAAAAGGTTCTCGCCGCTGGCTTTTCCGTTAACCAGCGATTTGAACACACGTCCCGCACTGGCGTATTTGTCTTGCTCCAGATAGTTCAACCCCTCCTCGACGGACTGTGCATTTGTCTTTTTTCCTACGGTCAGCACCAGCATTCCTACAAAAACAAAAATCAAATGTCGCATTGCTTTGTGTGGTTTAAGTGAACGATTGGCGAGCATTGATGAACTGCCAACAATTGACGTTCACGGCAGGCACGCAATCCAATGCGGCACATGAGGCAAAACATTGTTCCCGTAGTTTCAGGCTTGTCCTGACATTGATTTTGAAAAACCTGACAAACGGCATTTTGGCAAGAATATCACGCATCTAAAAGCATTTGCCTGCTTTGTTGGAGACTGTTGAGAAAATACTGGTGTTTGGAGAAAAATGGGGCAAAATTGCCACACATTCCGAGAGGAAAGTATAGTAGGAATGGCCCTGTCTGCATAGCGAAATTCGGGCCGCTCCTATGGAGCTTTTGTATTGGTATTGTTTCAATTGCCACAGGAGGTTTGCATCTACGAGCCGGAAAAATCTGTACGAAAGGCATAACTCCCATGCGTTTTGGGCAAAATTTGCCCAAAACGCTTCAATCAGGACAAAATTTCAAACAACCTCTGAGAAACATCCCCGCCCTGCTTTGCTCCGAACAATTGCCACGTTGTCGTGTTAGCTGTTTTTTTGAAGCGAAATATTATTTTCGCACAAACAAACCTGTCCTATGGCTCTTTCAAGACACTCTTCTGTGAAAACGCAACACATGTTTCTATCGGTCTTCTGTATTCTTTTCGGCTGCCAAGTCACTCAAAAAGAAGCGGTTCCCGAAGACCCGGATTGGATCAGACTGGAAATTCCCGGCGGGGGAGTTTCCAACTCCGTAACCGGAACCATAGACGGAACGTTGCTAATGACTGGCTTTACACGACCGTTTTTTTCCACAGACGGCGGCAGGACTTGGCAGGCCTCACGGGAATTCCATACAGCCAATATGTCATTGCTCACCCGAAACGACACGACTTTTCTCTTTCGGGGCACCAGCACTGCCAACAACCAAGAGTTTGCCGCTATGGCTCATTATGTGTCGACTGATTACGGAAAGAACTGGCAGCACAATCAGGACTATTACGGTACGTTCCACAACCTCCGCAAACAACGCGGCTTTGTCAAAGCATCAGACGGAACCACTTATTCGGTAAAATGGAATCGTACGCCCGTTCCTTCCAACCCCTCGTCTTATTACACCAACCCGTCCGAACTCGTCAAGACCGGCTCGTCCGGGCGGCAATCCATCCGTTTTCCGTTCAAGCATGAAATCACCGACTTGCACCTCGACTCACAAAACCGGTTGTACGTCACGGTGAGCGGGCACGTCAAACCGGGTTCTGATAACATTCGGGGTTCAGCAATCAACGCGACTGCCATCATTTACGTGTCGCGCAAACCGCTGCCGTGACTTGGGAAACGCTTCCCGGTTACGCCGAGAAAGGCAGGTAGCACCGGTGGCGTTTTGAGCAAAAATTGCCCAAAACGCCAATCAGCATCTGAGCCGACACCTTTTCACTTCAAAAGCATTTGCTGCCGTTTGCGGTAACTCTGCGGCGACATCCGCATGGTGGTCTTGAACTGCCGGTTGAAATACGACAAACTGTTGAAACCCGACTCAAACGCTGCGTCGGTCACCGTGCAGTCGGGTTTTTGGAGCAGTTTGCAGGCGTAGGCCACGCGCACTTCGTTCAGGAAACGGGTGAAATGCTTCAAGGTGCGGGTCTTGAAATACCGGCAAAACGCCGCCTCGGTCATGTTGGCAACGGCCGCCACCTCGGCAATGGTGATGCGGTCGCGGAAGTGTTCATAGACGAACTGGTTCACGCGGCGCATCCGGTCTTCGTCGCGGCTGTGGTCGAAATGGTAGTCTTGCGGCGTGAGGAAGTCATATTCGTCGGTTTCGGCCAGCGTCACCAGCACTTGCAGCAAAGCCAGCAACCGCCGCGTATCCGACAGCCCCGGCATGGCTTGCAAGTCGGGAGCCACTTGCGCCACGGCGGTCGCCCGAAACCGCAACCCGCGTCGTGCTGCGTCAAGCAGTTGCCGCACGAGGCTTGTTTCGGGACGTTGCAAAAAATCCCTTCCCAAAAAATCTTCGGTAAACTGCAAGATTGCCCCGGCCGGCCGGACATCAGGCCATTGCTCGGCGAAAGCAGCGTTTTCTTGCAATACGTGCGGAAAATTGGCTCCGAGCAACACCAATTCCCCGGCCTCGAACTCGGTGAAAGCATCGCCGATGACTCCGTTTGCACGTCCTTCCGTAAAAAAAATCAGTTCCACTTCCGGATGGTAATGCCACCGCGTGGTGAGGTCGAACGGCCCGTCTTTATAGACAAACGAACGGTTAGCCTGTGGGTTGATCAGACGGTAGGCGGGTGCGAGCATTCGTGTTTCGTTTAGGCGGCCCCATCCCCGGCCCTTCCCCCGAAGGAGGAAGGAAGTTTTTCTCTCCTCTCCTTGGAGAGAGGCCGGGGTGAGGCCTCTCCTCCCCCTTGGGGAAGGCTGGGAGGGGCCGCTATCTGAATAATATTTGCAGTTTTTATAAAACTGCTTTCAATGTTGATAAAATCATGCAAATCTTGGAAAATAAAATGAAAAATGCTCACCGGACAATCTGCGATTTTTGTTAGAATATTTCTGCGAAAAATTTGTACTTAAGCATAAGCTCCTATACCTTTCCTTGGGCCGTGGGCGTGGCCGGACACGAACCCGCCAAGCCGCTCATCGCGACCGACCTGCTGGCTTTGGCAACGCGGCACGGTGCCGCCGGTGTGCAGTTTGGCGACAACCTGCCGCTGCATCTCCTGACCGACAGCGAGTTAGGTCAACTGGTCGCCGAAGCCCGCCAACGGAACGTACGGCTCGAAACCGGCACCCGGCGGCTCACGACCGACAACCTGCGGCGGTATCTGGCCATTGCGCAGCGACTCGGTTCGCCGTTCCTGCGCGTGGTGATTGACGATGCCGACTACCATCCCGACGAAGCGCAAGTAATTGACGTGATTCAAAGCGTTTTGGACGGTTTCCGGGCGGCTGGCGTGATGCTCGCCATCGAGAACCACGACCGGTTTCCGGTTGATTCGCTGCGGCGCATCATCGAA
>JALOMD010000278.1 GCA_025455595.1 Cytophagales bacterium
ATCGTTCTATTTGTTGGATATGTGTTTATTTGTTGTACATCCGAGAAGAAAAATGATACCAAGGAAAACGATACTCTTTCAAGCAAATTCAACTGGCGCGACTCGGTCTTAATAGTCACTTTAGAAAGAGATACATCTCATTTCCAAACGGAACCTAATCCGAAAGAAGATTCGCTCAGGCGGCTTGTTGCGTTAAAGGCACAACAAGACAGTGTCAGACGCATCCTTTTCTATGAAAAGCTATCCAATTACGCAATCCGTCAAAACAGGTTCGAGCTTGACACTATTTTTGAGAATGAACCGTCAGGAGTCGCCTTCAAGCGACTTCGGTTTGTCAAAGGCCAACGGCATGTAGTCGCTCACATACAGGACAAATACTATGATTTTCCGATATTGCTGCTCAAGCAGCAAGCAAACCGATGGAAATTACAGTATGTGTTTGAAGGGTCTTCGATTCTGACTGATTCCGTGGCGGTCGAAGACTTGAATTTCGACGGAATAAAAGACATATCTATTCGATGGCATTATAGTGCAGGCAGATGCAATTGTTTGACAGACTGCTATACTGTATATCTGTACAATGTTACAGAAAAACAGCTTGTCAAGGTTCCTCTAATCAGTCGTTATTTGGACGTTGCTTTTTCTAAAAGAGAGAAGGCCGTATACTTAGGCAACCATTGCAGCGGTGGTTACACAAAGTATCGTTGGCGTAACTATAAGTTAGTGCCTGTTGAGGAATATGAATTTGGAGACAAAGACAACTACTATTTCTATGACCATTCGGAACCGTGCCTTCGAAGACACTACGTGTATGCAAACAACAGGCGCATCTTGAAAGACACGACAGCAGAATGTCAATTGCCTGTTAGCTGGGAAAAAGCGGTATATCCGAATCAATAATGCTCCAAACATGCCGATGCACGGCGTTTTGAGCAATTTTTGCCCAAAACGGTAAGCTGCAAACGGTAAACGCCAAACGTAAAACGGTAAACGATGAACGTTAAACGTAGCCATAACAAACAATTAACATCCCGTCGTCCAACGAATTGAAAATTTCACTATCTTTGCGCAAAAGTTCTTAAAACCCGCCAAAAAGCAAATAATTTAGGATTATTCCTTGAACGTTTTGGCTCCCCAACGGGTTTCATGTTTGTCCGAACCATGGTTTCGGGTGATTTTGGATGGCCACGATTCTGACTTTTGATCCCACGCCTTCCCCCTCTTCGTATCGGGCACTGAGCGGCAAAAAATCACGGAACATGGCGTTTTTTCATCCATTCATCATTCATTAATCATGCAGAAAATCCAATTTTCAGAACTTCCTCTGTCCGAGGAAATCCAACGTGCCGTAACCGAAATGGGCTTCGTCGAAGCCTCGCCGATACAGGCCGAGGCCATTCCGGTAGCCCTTGAAGGCCGCGACGTAATCGGCTTGGCCCAGACGGGAACGGGCAAAACCGCCGCTTTCGGCATTCCGGCCCTGGAGCAGATAGACACCAGCCAGAAACACACGCAGGTGATGATTCTTTGCCCCACCCGCGAATTGGCCGTGCAAGTGACCGAAGAACTCAAGCGCATTTCCAAATACATGAAGCTGAAGTGCGTCACCGTTTATGGCGGCGACCCCATTGACCGGCAAATCCGCGCCCTGCGCGAAGGTGCGCAAGTGGTGGTGGGCACGCCCGGCCGGGTGATTGACCACCTCGAACGCAAGACGCTGAAGCTCGACAAGGTGCGCATCGCCATCCTTGACGAAGCCGACGAAATGCTCGACATGGGCTTCCGCGACGACATCGAAAGCATCCTGGAGCAACTGCCCGACGAACGCCAGACGCTGCTGTTCTCGGCCACGATGTCGAAGGAAATCATGCAGCTCACCAAACGCTACCAGCAAGACCCGGTGGTGGTGAAAGTGGTGCGCAACGAACTCACCGCCGAGAACATCGAGCAGTTGTTCTACGAAATCAAGGGCCGCGCCAAAATCGAAGTGATGTGCCGCCTGATTGACCTGTACCAACTGAACCAGATCATCGTGTTCTGCAACACCAAACTGCGCGTGGACGAAGTGGTGGACGAGATGATCAAACGCGGCTACGGTGCCGACGGCCTGCACGGCGACATGCGCCAGCAAGCCCGCAACCAAGTGATGGCCAAGTTCCGCTCGGGCAACGCCAACATCCTGGTGGCCACCGACGTGGCCGCCCGTGGCATTGACGTATCGGACGTGGACGCGGTGGTCAACTACGACATCCCGCTCGACCCCGAATACTACGTACACCGCATCGGCCGCACGGGCCGGGCGGGCAAGTCGGGCAAGGCGTTCACGTTTGTGGTGGGCCGCGAATACTCGCGCCTGCGCGAAATCGAAAGCTACACCAAGAAACGCATTGACCGGGGCGTAGTGCCGTCGTTTGCCGATGTGGTGGGCGTGAAAAAAGCCAAATTCATTGAAAAAGTGAGACAGACGGTTGAAGAAGGCGGCCTTGAGCTGTTTGCCGACATGCTGGAGCCGCTACAGCACGCCGGCCTTTCCGCCGAGCAAACCATCCAAGCGTTGATCAAGCTCAACATCGGTCTGCAAACCAGCGAATACAGTGATGCCGACCTGGCCGACAAATACGAGAAACCCAACCGCGACCGTGACAGAAGCGACCGGCGCGACGGCCGACGGAGCTTTGACCGGGAACGCGGCGGCTTTGACCGCGACCGTGACCGGGGCGGCTACGACCGCCGCGAGTCGCGTGGTGGTGACAGGGGCGGCGAACGGCGTGGCGGCGGCGGCAAAGACATGGTGCGGCTGTTTGTGAACGTGGGTCGCATGGATCGTGTGCGTCCAAACGACATCGTGGGTGCCCTCACCGGCGAAACCGGCGTGGCGTTCGACAACATCGGCCACATTGACATCTACGACAAGTATTCGTTCGTGGAAGTGAAAAAGCAGGACGTGAACCGTGTCATCGAAGGCATGGAAAACAACACCATCAAAGGCCGCCAAGTGCGGATGGAAGTGGCGAACTGAAGTCGCCAGTCTTTAGTGGTAAGTCGTTAGTAAAAAAGCCCGCTCTGAGAGCGGGCTTTTGCGTTTTGGGCAAAAATCGCCCAAACGCCCAAAGAGTATCCGTCATTGCAAGCCGCGTAGTGAAACGGAGCGGCATGGCAATCTGCTCGTCACAGGCTCGGCTGACACGCTTCCCAAAGGCTCGCGTGGCTATCGGCAGCCTGCCCCGGCCTGTCAGGGGCAGATTGCCACGTCGCTTTGCTCCTCGCAACGACGTTTCAACTATAGGCGTTTTGGGCAATTTTTGCCCAAAACGGATTGGCGCGAACCATGAACTCCGTTCATTTCCATACCGGCACTTGGTCGGCTTTCACCTTGCCGCCCAACGTTTCAAAATCCTCGCGGGTCAGGTAGTGCATTTGCGGCAAATACCAGCCCAAGAAACCGTTGTGGTTGTTTTCGTAAATCAGTTTCCGGTCGAGGTTTTTGCCTGACCACGAGGTTTTTGTCCACGGCAAATTCTCCTCGTTCGGCGCAATGGGCATGTTCCATTCCGGGGCCACGCTCATCCAGCGGAACGTGAACGACTGTGTGGGGATGTCGCCCCATTCGAGCCAAGTCACGCCGTTTTCAGGACGGGCGTTGCGCGGGCGGTCTTCGCGCCGTGAGTACACGATTACATAACGTCCGTCGGCATCGGTCACCACCTCGTCGTCCATCACCGAAGTCATGGCGCAGCCGGGCACTTTGGCAAACGGAAAGCTGGAATCGTAGCTGGTGATAGACCAGTAGCGGCATTCGGCACGTTCCATGACCGGTTCGCCGTTGCGGGTTTTCGGATACGTGGGCAGTTTTCCGGTCAGCACGGCCACCTTGCCTTTGCCGATGGACATGCCGCGCACCAAGTAGTTGATGTACGTGCAGCCCGTGGCGTGAACCTCGTAGTTGGCGGGCGGCGGCTGGTCTTCGCCCCGGCCCGTCACGCCGAGGTGCAGGTCGCGGACGTACGCTTTGTGCTTGGGTTTTTCGCGGTAAAGCGCAATGGAAAGCCCCTGCGCAATGACCAGGAAAATATCGAATTGCTTGGCCCAGCCGATGGTGGCACCGTGGTATTTGGCCGGTTCGGCGGGCTTCATGTTGCGGGCGGGCATGGTCTTCTCCAATTCCCTGTAGGCATGGGCCACGTCGTAGTTGATGTAGAACTTCTCGCCCGAAGCCAATTGATAATACAGTTTGGGCAAAGGCACGCCGCCCAGCGAGTCCTTGCCTTTGTCAATGGCGTAATAGCGTATCCACAGTTCGCCGGTGTCCCACACGCCCCGGCCGTGGCCCTTGGATTTCGGCTCGCCCCACGGCCCTTGGTACTGGATGCCGCTGCCGTACCGCACGTTGCCCTTGCCCCGGTAATGCGGAGCCTTGTGCGACGGATTGAGTTTGGTCGGGTCGCCGATGGCCATTTCAAACGTGAGTTGGTAGCTGCGTTTGGCGGCGTTGCGCTTGGCACCCACCAAAAACGGATTGCTGTGGCCGGGCAGCGGCTCCATGTCCGCATCCACAATCCCCACTTCGCCTTTGCCCGCGTACTTGTCGTACAAATACTCGCGCGGGTCGAACGACGGGGTGATTTGCGCATCGAAAAAACGGCAGTGCGGAAACTCGCCCTCCATCATCAGGCGGCTGCCGAACGGCGCGAACACGACCGGCTGCAACAGATACGTGGCGTGCGGATCGGGAAAACTGCCGCGCAACGACCGGAAATCAATCGGTTTGTCGGGACGCACCAACCATTGTTTCTTGGGGTCAATTTCCTCGAAGCGTTGCAAATAGAAGCCTTTGAACTGTTGGGTGTTCAAGCCCTTGGGCAGCAACTCCGCCGGAATTTGCGCCGGAGCCTTGCCCGCCAGCCATTGCCTCACATGGGCCTCCAAGCGGTCGGAAATGGCTTGGGCCTCGCGGGTAACAGCGGCAAAGTCGCGGTGCGGATAGGCGGGCGGTTTGGGCAAGCACGAAACCAGCGAAACCAGCAAGAAGATGATACAACGGGCGGAACGCATGGCAGCGGTGTTTGCGGACTAAGTAGGAAGTCGTTAGCGGTCAGTGGTTAGTCTTCGGTGACCAAACAATCGATTCAATACTTAATAATCAGGACTTTTGCAGTTTTGTAAAAGAGCGTTTTAGGCAAAAATCGGCTAAAACGCCTAAGAGACTGTTTGAATTAATTTTTCGGAGGCGAAAAGAGCGGATTTTTGCGCGAGGCGAGCCGTTTTCGAGAGGCGTAGCCGGAGGCTACGGGTCGAGAAAACGGCGAAGCCGCAGCCAAAAAGCCGCCTTTGCAGCCCGAAAAATTTGTCCCGACTTGTCGGGGGCGCAGCCAAAAAGCCGCCTTTGCAGCCCGAAAAATTAATTCAAACAGTCTCTAAAGGAAATCCGTCATTGCAAGGCGTGGCAGGCAAGCCGGGGCAGGCTTTCGTTCCGCGCAATGACGGTTTAATTGAAATCCAAAAGCGTTTTGGGCAAAAATCGCCCAAAACGCTTTTCTGACCTCTGACCTCCTATCTCTGAACTGAACACTCAGTTGGTAATCTGGATGCTTTTGTTGCCTGTGCGGTACTTGACCGTCATGACACCGCCCGCACTTGCTTTCTGCGAAATATCGGCGATGCGGTAACGATCCATGACGGCCGTGTACGGGCCGGGATTCAGCTTGGCCAGTTGGTTTGACGACAGGTTGACCGACGAGGTATTGGCGTTGATTTGCAGGAACAGTTCGGTGCCGATAAGCACGCCCACGTTTTCACCGGCCGCCAGCGGGTCGCCGGCAAAGTTCAGCGTGAACGACGCATTGCGCGGCACCGACAGGTTGGTGTTCGGGAAATCAATGGCTCTCATGGCCGGTGCCACGTTGGTATAGACCGTGCCTTTGGCATCCTTGAAGGTGAACGTGCCCGACGTAACCAAGCCCGGATAGACTTTCTCGTAAAATCCAAGCGACTGGTAATCAAGCACGTCATTGTTGAATTTCACTTCGCTGGTGCCGCCCAACTGCAACAGCGTGCCAGCGACGTTGCCGAACCGAAAAGTGGCCTTGGCGTAGGTCTTGTTTTCGTTTTTGTCGTAGAACAACTCGTAGGCGGTAAAGATACGGTCTTGGTCAACCGACTCGGACGGCTCGACGACGCAACTGGTGAATAGGAAAACAGTTTGCAATAGAAAGGCGGTGAAAAACAGCGTTTTTCTCATAGTTTTGATTTTTTGGTTAAACTGAAATGTGTTTAATCCAAAACTATGCCGTTTTTGGTAAAACGACCTTTGACATAAATCAAAAAAATGCAAATGCGTCTTCGGTGCCTCGGTTTTGTCACGTAAGTAAATCAGGCGTTCCGGCGGATGCGGCTCAGGGTTTCTTGGGCAATACCCAAGTAAGAGGCCACTTGGCTCAACGGAACTGTGTTCAGAATATCAGGGTGGGCCTGTAAGAAATCTTCGTATTTTTTCCGGGCATCCTTGAAGTGAATGTTCAAGTTTCGCTCAATCAGGCGGGCCAGGTACTGCTCGGTGGTCAGCCGCCCGAACGTGTTCCACACCGGACAGGCGGCGTAGAGTTGCTGCAAATCGTCGTAAGTAATGCACAGTGTCTCCACATCGGTGCAGGCAACAATGCTGAAATGGCTTTCTTGGCGGGAGATGAAGCTGAGGAATTCGGTCATGACATCGCCAGCGGACGAAAACCAAGTGGTGCCTTCCATGTCCTCGCCAGTGTGATAGTGGCGGGCAATGCCTTGGGTGACGAAATAAATGTGGCTACAAACCGTACCCGCTTGGTGAATGACCGCATTCTTGCGAAAAGTCTGGTGCTGGACAACACCGAACAGGTGCGTGTAATCGTCGTCGGAAGGCGACACCCATTGTTCGACATACGCCTTGAACGCCTCGTACATGGTGGAGAAGGGTTGGTCTGGGGCAAAGAAGCGAAGAAACAGGTTGCGGGGCAAGCGACATCAAAAAGCAAAAGGCGTTTTGGGCAAAATTTGCCCAAAACGCCTTGCCACAACCTTTATAGGGTTCAAAACCCTATAAAGGTTCGCTGCTCACTTCAGCACCTCGGCGAGCTTGGCCTCGAGGGCTTCGCCGCGCAGGTTCTTGGCGATGATTTTGCCCTGCGGGTCAACCAGATAGGTGGCCGGAATGCCGCGTACGCCGTAGGTTTTGGCACCTTCCGAATTCCAAAACTTGAGGTCGGAGACGTGCAGCCACGAAAGCTGGTCTTTCTCAATG
>JALOMD010000279.1 GCA_025455595.1 Cytophagales bacterium
ACGCTGGTGTTGCCGCCGCCGTAGTTGGTCAGGCGCAGGTCGGCACCGAGCAGGTTCGAGCGGTACAGCAGCAACGCCACTTCGTCGCCGGCCAGTTTGTCGGCCTCGGCTTGGTTCCACAGATAGCTTACGTGTTGGTAGTTGGTCACGGTCGGGTTTGGCATGGCTACGTCAAATTAATCATGATTGATGAATGTGTAACGTCGAATGATAAACGAATAAGAAACAAATTGTCTGTAAATCTCTGTAATTCCACAGTTATTTCTTTGCTTGTGCAGTTCTTGCATCGCCAGCAGAAGTCGCTTTTGCCAAAGACGAACACGAAGCGAGTTTGCAGACGGCCGAAATTAGATGAAATTTGCCCCGCCGCTTTCCTGTACTCACCTGTTCAATGCCGAATGAGTGAATTTTGAATGAGAGAATAGGTGTTTTGGGTATATTTTGTCCTGAATCGCGGATGACGCGGATACCACAGATTTCACGGGTAAATGACAAAACTCAACCCGCAACCTTTATAGGGTTCAAAACCCTATAAAGGTTAAGCGTTGTCCGTTTTTTCGTAAGTCCTAACTCCGTTAAAACGAAAGCGACTGATTGATCAAAAATCTATCCGCGTCATCTGTGCAATCCGCGTCATCCGCGATTCAGGACAGAAGCGTTTCGAGCATTTTTTCACAAAAAAAATTCATTCACTCATTTTTATCCTTCATTCTCTCATTCAACATTGAAAAATGTACAAGCTGCACATCAACCACGAGGACAAGACACCCAAATACAAGCAGATTGTGGCGGCGGTGATTCGCGACATTGAGAAAGGCGTGCTGCGACGCGGCGAGCAGTTGCCTTCTATCAATTTTGTGAGCGAAGAGTACTACTTGGGTCGTGAAACGGTGGAAAAAGCATACCGCGAACTGAAAGAGGCGGGCTACGTGAGTTCGGTGGCGGGCAAGGGCTTTTACGTGGAGGGCACCCGCACGGGCAAGCTGCGCATCTTGCTCATTATGAACAAATTGAGTTCGTACAAAAAAATCATCTACTACGCATTTTTGAAAGCCCTCGGCGACAAAGCCACGGTTGATTTGTACATCCACCACTACAACGCGGCACTGTTTCAGCAAATCATTGAGGAAAACCTCGGCAAGTACCACCATTACGTCGTGATGCCGCATTTCTTTGAAAACACCGACAAAGTGAACGTGCGGCAAGTGCTGGAGCAAATCCCGAAAGACGAACTGGTGCTGCTTGACCGCAACCTGCCCGACCTGAAAGGCGACCTGATTGCCGTTTACCAAGACTTCGAGAAGGACGTGTACCAAGCCTTGGAGTCGGGCTCCGACTTGCTTGCCAAGTACAACCGTTTGGTTCTGGTGTTCCCCAGCGACGGCCACTATCCCGACGAAATCGTACGCGGCTTCAAGCACTACTGCATCCACCAGCAGAAGGATTTTGCCATTGTCGAGAACGCCTTGGAGGAGCAAGTGCGGCCTGCCACGGCCTACATCGTGATTGAGGAAACCGACTTGGCCGAACTCATCAAGAAAACCCGGCAAACGCACTACGAACTGGGTCGCGACGTGGGCCTGTTGTCGTTCAATGATGCAACGCTGAAAGAACTGCTCTCCATCACCGTCATCACCACCGACTTCGAAACCATGGGCCGCACCGCCGCCGCCCTGCTCCTGGACAAGCAGCGTGTTCGTATCAAAAATCCGTTTTCCATGATTCGCCGGCAGTCGCTGTGAGGAATGCGGAAGAACTTAAGTCGTAAGTGGCAAGTCGTAGGTAATAAGTGGTTGGCGGCAATTGGTCGGTCGCCAATTGGGTTTTGGGCAAATTTTGCCCAAAACCCAACTCACCACTTTTCAACTTACGACTAACCACTTATCAATTACGACTTGCCACTCACGACTTGCCACTTTTTGTCCGCAAAATTTGGCAATTGCGGGCAGTTGTGTTACATTTGCAAGCAAATTGAGAAAGAGGGGGCAAGTGTCCCCTCTTTTGTTTCGTAGTTGTGGCAATTCATGGCGAGGATTGTCGCTCTTCCAGTCGCTGATGAAAGAACAAGAACGCATCCGGGAACTGCTCGATACCCAACTAAACGGCACGCCGTATTTTGTGGTGGAAGTGACCGTAGGCGGCTCGCGGCTCACGCCCAAGGTGACCATTATGCTCGACGGCGACCGGGGCATCGGCATTGACGCTTGCGCCGATGCCAGCCGCCAGCTTGACCAAGCCATTGAGGCCCAAGAGCTTTTTCCGAAAGGCTACGTGTTGGAAGTGTCGTCGCCCGGCGTTGACCAGCCGCTCAAGCTGGCGCGGCAATATCCGCAGCACGTGGGGCGGCAGTTGCGGGTGCAGTTGCAAGACGGCACCGAACACACCGGCAAGCTCGAAGCCGCCACCGGCACCGAGCTGGTGCTGCTGGAGCAAACGGTCGGCAAAAACGGCAAGAAGAAGAAAGAAACCGTACAAACCACCTTCGCATTGGCCGATGTCACCAAAGCCGTAGTGCTGGTGTCTTTCAAATAAGTGTTTGGTACTTAGCGGTTAGCTTTTGGCTGAAAACCACCAAAGCGTTTCCGCCGTTGTGAGGTTTTCCTGCCCGTCCGGCAGGCGATTTGGGCATTTTTGCTTGAAACGCAATCCACTTCCGTCGCGTTTTCACTTCCCCTTCTGCCCGGCAGCAAGGCGCGGTTGTTCGCTCTGAAGTTTACCGTTCAGCATTACGCACTCATTAGCATTCATTATTCGACGTTAAGATTTATTTCATTACCTGCCATGAGCAAAGAAAGTAGAGAACTCATTGAATCCTTTGCTGAGTTCGCCCGGTTGAAAAACATTGACCGGCCCACCATGATTCGCATTCTGGAAGACGTGTTCCGCACCATGATTCGCAAGCGGTACGAGAACGACGAGAATTTTGACATTATCATCAACCCGGACAACGGGGACTTGGAAATCTGGCGTTTCCGCGAAATCGTGGACGACAATTCGGAAGACATCTGGGACTACGACAAGATAGCCCTTTCGGAAGCCCAGAAAATCGAGCCTGACTTTGAGGTGGGCGAAGAAGTGTCGGAACCCATCAAACTGGAAGACTTCGGCCGCCGCGTGGTGCAAACCGCCCGCCAAACCCTGATTCAGAAGGTGAAGGATTTGGAAAAAGATTTGCTTTTCCAGAAATACAAGGAACTTGTCGGCGAAATTATTGTTGCAGAAGTGTACCAAATACTGGGCCGCGAGATTATCTTGCTGGACAACGACGGCAACGAACTGGCCCTGCCCCGCGCCGAACAAATACCCAAAGACCGTTTCCGCAAAGGCGATTCGGTGAAAGCCATCGTCCACCGCGTGGAAATGGTGAACGGAACGCCGAAAATCATATTGTCGCGTACCTCGCCGGTGTTTTTGGAAAGATTGTTTGAAAACGAGGTTCCCGAAGTATTCGACGGTGTAATCGCCATCCGCAAAATCGTCCGCGAACCGGGCGAACGCGCCAAGGTGGCCGTCGAGAGTTTCGACGACCGGGTTGATCCGGTGGGTGCGTGCGTGGGCATGAAAGGTTCCCGCATCCACACCATCGTCCGCGAGTTGGAGAACGAAAACATTGACGTGATTCCGTACACCGACAACCTTGAGTTGTACATTACCCGCGCCTTAAGCCCCGCCAAAATTAGCCGCATCAACATTGACCGTGACGACAAACGCGTCGCCGTCTATATGCGGCCCGACCAAGTTTCGCTGGCAATCGGCAAGAACGGACAAAACATCCGCTTGGCCGGCAAGCTCGTGGACATGGAAATTGACGTGTACCGCGATTCGGAGGAAGAGGGCGACGAGGACATTGACCTGCTGGAATTTGATGACGAAATCGAGCGTTGGATTATTGATGAGTTCCGTCGCGTGGGGCTTGACACCGCCCGTAGCGTGCTGGCTCTCAGTAAAGAAGACCTGCTGCGCCGTACTGACTTGGAAGAAGAAACCATTGACGACGTGCTGCAGATATTGAAGCAGGAGTTCGAGGAAGAAAGCTGATAGTAAAGTCGTAAGTGGTTAGTCGCAAGTCACCAGTAATCGGTCGTTAGTGTTTTGGGCATTTTTTGCTTAAAACGAGCCAGAGACGCGACATAAAAACAAACAGGCGTTTGGGGCGTTTTCGCCGAATTTCTGTACAAACCCACTTACTACTTGCAACTAACTACTTACGACTGAAACCGCGCATCCCTCTTTGGCAAGGAGGGCGTGTGCCAAGCAAACCCGGTGTTATCTATAAGTTCAAAAACCATCAAAGCTGCCTTTTCACAACCCGACCACAGGTATAGTATTTTGTCAATCCGTCAGTTGTCTTGCCCAACGGCAAGGCGCGGTTGTTGAAACCGCAGCAGTATTCATCCGGCATTTGCTTGCACACGAAAAACCAAAGACACATCACAAACAACACATGGCAGAAGAAAAGATGATGCGACTGAGCCAAGTTGCCCGGCAACTCAACGTGGGCACCTCCACCATCCTGGAGGTCTTGGCGCAGCGCGGCTTTAAAGTAGAAAATTCAGGAAACGCAAAGATTACCTCCGAGCAGTTTGACATCCTGTCGAAGGAATTCCGGGATTCGGCCTTGGAAAAACGCGAGGCTTCCGGACTGGTCATCGGCAAGAAACCAGAAAACATGGTCATTGATGCGGCACGGCCCGAACGCCGCGACCGCAACGACGACGACTTTTTCGTGCCCGTCCACGCGATGGAAAAACCGGTGGTGCTGCCCAAGGAAGAACCCAAGCCGCCCGTGGTGGAAACACAGCCTCCGGCCGAGCCGAGCCGTGTCACCTTGCCCGGCGTGAAAATCCTGGGCAAAATAGAATTGGACAAAAAGGGCAACCCAATACCGCCCAAGGCACAACCCAAACCGGAACCGGTGCTGACACCGGAGGCCAAGACAGTTGAGCCGCCCGTGCAAGAACCGAAACACGTGGAGCCGGTGGCCGAACCGACACCCCGGCCCGCAGAGCCGGAGCCGCCCCAAAAGCAGCGGCCCGAGCCGCCTGTTGTCAAGACGGAGCCTAAGCCGTCTGCCAAGCCGGTTGAAAAACCGGTTGCGCAGCCCAAAGAACCCGTGGTGCCGCCCACCAAAGTCAATGAAATCGAAGTCGTGAAGGCCAAGGGCGAGACCCTGCGCGGGCTGTCGGTGGTGGGCAAAATTGAGTTGCCGACCGACAAAGATAAGCGTCGCCGCGACTCAGACACGTCGGACGACGACAAGAAACGTAAGAAACGCAAACGCAAACGCCTCAAGACCGGCCCGACCGGCAACGCGGCACCCGCCGAGCCAGCCAAGGCTACCGCCACCACCGATAACAACAACAAGGCGAAGTCGGGCGGAAGCGGAAAACGCGGCAAGAACAAACGCGAGGAAGTGTCGGAACGCGAGGTGCAAGACCAACTGCGGGCCACGCTGAACAAAATGGGCGGACGCGGCGGACGCGGCAAAGTGAAGTCGCGCGGCCGCGACAACCGGGAGGAATTG
>JALOMD010000003.1 GCA_025455595.1 Cytophagales bacterium
CGTGTTTCTTTGGCAAAAGATAGTTACTTTAGCCCTATAGTATCTGCAAAATCTCGTTTGAAAGAATGTGACTGTTTAAGATTTTCTGTTTTGGGCAAAAAATGCCCAAAACGTTCGTCTGTAGGGGCGGGGCTTGCCCCCGCCCTTGTTTCCCATAGGCCCCGATTGCCCTTGGCCGAGCCTGCACGAAACAGGGCGGGAGCCTACCCCGACGTGTCGGGGGCAAGCCCCGCCCCTACGTTCGGAACCAAAAGCCGAAATCTTACAACAGTCACAATGGATAAACTTGACTAACTGTACGAAGAAAAGAAACTTCTGATAAAGCTGCTTGAACTGAATCTGAAAATGCACGTTGGCTCAGAAGAGAGAAGAGAGCAACTCATCAACGAGTTTTTGGATAAGATTAACATCGTCAATCAGGAAATAAAGAAGGAAAAGCAAGCAAGGGGTTTGTGAATTGATTGTAAACTGTGCCTATAACCATGAATATCATCGAAAAAATGAGTCAACTTGTCGCAACTTGCGATGCCATGACACCTACAGAACGCCATCAGGCTTTTCAGGAAATGCAGGAAGCGGTGGATAGACTTACGTATGAGGAGAAACTTGCTCTTCAGCCGCACACCACCGGTTTGATGCAACAATTGGTGGACAAAGCCACGGAAATCACATCAAAATACACCGAATCTGCGGACGGAGGGGAAGCCTTGGAAGCAGCGTAGAAATTCTTTCTTAGGACTTGGTCAACCTTTATAGGGTTTTGAACCCTGTAAAGGTTGGGGTTTCAGCCTTTTGCTTCAGTCCTGATTTTGCGGGCGTTTTGGCCGAAAATTGCCCAAAACGCCTTTCATTGACTCATCGTCACCAACCCACTCAAATAAGCCGTGAGCAACCGCACACCGTAGGCAGTGGCGTTTTTTTGCGAGCCGAACTCGCTGTCGTTGAAGGCCGTTCCGGCAATATCCAAGTGCGCCCAAGCCGGGTGTTTGTCGGTAAAGACTTCCAAGAACTTGGCCCCCATGATGGCTCCGGCAAACGGCTTGCCGTGGTAGTTTTTCACATCCGCCACATCCGATTTCAGGTCGTCCTTGTAGTCGTCCCAAAGCGGCAGCCGCCACAGTTTTTCACCGGTTGCCTCACCAGTGCGCAGCAAAGCGGCAGCCAAGTCGTCGTTGGCGGTAAAAAGGCCGGCGGCCACGTAGCCCAGCGTGCCGATTACGCTTCCGGTCAGCGTCGCCAAGTCAATCAGCACGTCGGGGCGGTGGTTACGGACGATATACGCCAGCGCATCGGCCAATATGAGGCGGCCTTCGGCATCAGTGTCAATCACTTCGATGGTCTTGCCCGCGTACGAGCCAATCACGTCGCCCGGCTTGGTTGATTCGCCGTCCACGCTGTTCTCGGTGGCGGGTATCACGCCGATTATGTGTACGGGCAGTTGCAGTTTGGCGGCCAGTTCCACGGTGCCCAACACGGCGGCGGCCCCGCCCATGTCGCTTTTCATCAGGTGCATGTTGTTCGAGTCCTTGATGGAAATGCCGCCCGTGTCGAAGGTTACGCCTTTGCCCACCAAGCCTACTTTTGGGCCGGTGGCGTTGCTGGGCTTGTATTCGAGCACAATCAAGGCGGGCGGCGAGGCACTGCCCTTGTTCACGGCCAGCAGCGCATGGGCACCCATTTCGGCAAGTTGCTGTTTATCAAATACTTGCACGTCGTAGCCGAACCTTTGTCCCGATGCAACAGCCCAGTCGGCCAAGGTCTGCGGATTCTTGTAGTTGCTCGGCGCGTTGCCCAAATCCATGATGCGCAGTTGCGTCTCAGCGGTGGCTTGGCCCCGGCGGACGGCCGTTTCGGCAGGATTTCGGGCGTTTTCAGAAACCAAAAAATCCAGCGTAGCGGCTTCGCTGAAAAACGCCGACTGGCCGTTCTGTTCTGTTTTGTACAAGGCCAAGTTGTAGCCGCCCGTCAGCGCACCCGTGGCGGCGGCTTCGAGCAGATGCGGCGCGGCGTGTTCGGTCTGCGTAAAATCAACTGCCACGTGTTGCGGCAACCGGCTTTTGTGGCGGTGGAATAAAGCGGCAGCACTTCCTTGGCTTCGGCCTTGAAATCGGCTTGTAGCGATGCTTCAGATACGCCAAAGCGAGCGGCGATGCGGCTCAGTTGGGCGGCCAACTCGTCGGTTTGCCATAGCGGAACAATTAACGCTTCGGTTTGGGAATCTACTTCGGAACGAACGCGCAAGGTGATGTTCATGGAGAGTTGAAAGTTACAAGTTGCAGGTTACAAGTTGCAGGTTACAAGTTGCAGGTTACAAGTTGCAGGTTACAAGTTGCAGGTTACAAGTTGGCGTTTTGGGCAAAAATTGCTCGAAACGCCGAAAAACCTCACCCCCGGCCCCTCTCCTACTGAGAGGGGTGTAGCCTCCCCCAACCCCCTCCCAAGGAGGGGCTTTTTTCTCCCCTCTCCTTCGGAGAGGGGTCGGGGGTGAGGCTTCCTCCCCTTGGGGGGAGGCCGGGAGGGGCCTCGGGGACAGGGGGCGAGGTTTCTCCGCCGACAAAAATAGCATCTTTCCGCAAGGCAGAAACCGCCCGTTGGTTAACTTTGCTGCGTGCAGGGTATTGTCGCTGGCATTTTCAATGTTTGACTTGCGGCGGGTCTTGTACCCGCCGCTACGGAGGAAAACGAAAAACCCAACTTGTTTCTCGCAGCATAAAATCGCTGATTCGATAACGCACCCGTTTTGGGCAAATTTTGCCCAAAACGAAGACGCTGCCAGTTGCGGGAACGCCAATCTGAAACTTTTCAATCTTCCAATTTTTAAACCTTCCAACCTTAACAATCTGAATATGTTCGACATGATGGGAATGCTTGGCAAAGTGAAGGAAATGCAAGCCAAGCTCAAAGAAGCACAGGATAATCTGGGAAACGTGCAGTCCGTCGGTGAGGCGGGAGGCGGCATGGTGCGGGCTACCGTAAACGGCAAGAAACAGGTGCTAAAGTTGGAGATTGATCCCGATTTGCTGAAACCCGAAGACCGCGAGATGGTGCAAGACCTCGTGGTGGCCGCCGTGAACAAGGCCCTTGAAGATGTGGAGGAAAAGGCCCGCGAAGAACTCAAGAAAGCCACCCAAGGCTCGTTGCCCAACATTCCGGGTCTTGATTTGGGGAGTATGTTCTCTTGAACGTTTGGCGTTTGGCGTTTTGGGCGAACATCGCCCAAAACGGGAAAGCCCCGTAGGGGCGGCCTGTCTGTAGAAAATGAGGCGGTTGCAAACAAAAGCTCCGTAGGAGCGGCCCGAATTCGATTGCGTCAATCGGGCCGCTCCTACGGAGCTTTCTATTAAGTTTGCGTCGGCCTGCTATAGAAAAGGCGTTTTGGGCAATTTTTGCCTAAAACGCACTGGTCCGAACCTTGATTCGTGGGATTGAAGGATTAACGTGATTGGTTTTCGGACAGGATTGCAGGATGAATAGGATTTTCAATCAAGGCAATCCTTCAATCCCACGAATCAAGGTTCGGACAAAAATCGCTCAAAACGCAAAACGATAAACGTTAAACGAATGTGAAGACCGCCGTCGTCATCCTCAATTACAACGGAAAGCATTTCTTGGAGCAATTCCTGCCGTCGGTGGTGGCCAACACGCCCGACGCGGAAATCGTCGTGGCCGACAATTGCTCCGCCGACGGCTCGGTTGCGTGGCTCCAGCATCATTTCCCGCAGGTGCGGCTGATTGAAAACCCCACCAACGAAGGCTACGCGGGCGGCTACAACACCGCCCTGCGCCAAGTGCCGGCCGACTACTACGTGCTGCTCAATTCAGACGTGGAGGTGCCGCCGGGCTGGCTCGGCCCGCTGGTGCGCGTGCTCGACGAAAACCCGGACGTTGCCGCTTGCCAACCCAAACTGCTCGAATACAACCGCAAAATGCATTTTGAATACGCCGGTGCCGCTGGCGGTTTCATCGATTGGTTAGGTTATCCGTTTTGTCGGGGGCGCATTTTCCAAAATACCGAGGCCGACATCGGGCAATATGACGATACCCGGCCGGTGTTCTGGGCATCGGGAGCCTGCTTTGCGGTACGGGCTTCGGTGTTTTGGCAACTTGGCGGTTTCGAGGCAGCGTTCTTTGCCCACATGGAGGAGATTGACCTTTGCTGGCGGATGCACCACGTGGGGCAAAAAATCTACTATTGCGCAGAAAGTTGTGTATATCATGTCGGAGCAGGCACGTTGAGTGCCGACAGTCCGCGCAAAACGTTCCTCAATTTTCGCAACAGCCTCGCCATGTTGTACAAAAACTTGCCCAAAACGAGACTGGCAGGGGTTATTCTCCTGCGTTTGCTGTTGGACGGCGTAGCCGGAGCAATATTTTTAATACAAAAAAAGCCCGCCCACTGCTGGGCTGTGGTCAGGGCGCATTTCGACTTCTACAAAAATTTTACGTTTTGGATGAAACAAAGACGAAACACCACACGTAAGAAGAACGGCTTTGCAACGCTAATGTACTCGGGAAGTTTGGTTTGGAGTCATTTTGTGCGTAACAAAAAGACTTTCAAGGAATTGCGTTTCTAAGTACATTTTAACGCATAAATGATACAGAATAAGGGCAAATATGTTTTCTTTGCGGCGATTTGAGATACACATAGGAAGAAATCCCGAAAAGCAAGTAAGCAAACTGTTGCCCAAATTCGTACTTCGTAGATCTTACCTCGTACTTCTCAAATGTCCCAAACGGTGGGGTGATTGTAGCGGCGCAGATGCTTGCGCATGTTGAGCAGGAACGCCAGCGACAAATAGACAATCACCGGGGAGCCGAGCGTCAAGAAGGACGTGTAGATGAAAAACAACCGGATGCTGCTGATGGAAACGCCCATCTTTTCACCCAAGCGAGTACAGACCCCAAACGCTTGGTTTTCAAGTAACGATTTCATTCTGTGCATACCGTGACAGATTGTTTGAGTGAAGCGGTAACAAAAATAACAAAAAATCGTAGAAGATTCCGCCGACTGGGTTTTACGCCAAACAGACGGGCGGGGTTGTATCGAAAATCTTCGTACCAGAGTTCCTTAGTGCCAACATCCATTCACCTGTAACTAAAACTATTTCACCAATTTAATCCTTTATGAACTACAACAAATCAACACTTGCAACTGTTGCGGTTTGCGGTGTTTTGGCCTTTTCGGGTTGCACACTCAACCAGATGGTCAAGAAGTCGAAAGAACAGAAAGTAACCGTGACCCCCAACCCGTTGGAGGTACACGCCGACCAAGTGAAATTCAACGCCGAAGCCACGCTTCCGGTCAAAATGCTGAAAAAGAAAACCACTTACACGGGCAACATCGCCTACAAGTACGGCGACAAAAAGACCGATGTGGGCAGCATCCAGTTCAACGCCGCTGATTTCCCGAACGCCAAGAAAGAGTCTCCGGTGAAATCGCAGGAGTTCAACTTCCCGTACCAAGACGACATGCGCCGTGGCGAGCTGACCTTCACCGGCACCGCCGCCAAAGGCAAAAAGTCGAAAGTGTCGCCTGAGTTGGCTATTGCCCAAGGCATCATCACCACTTCGCGTCTGGTGCAAGATGCCAACCCAGTGGTGTACGCAGAGACGGGCTACAACCCCGATCCTGAGTACAAGCCTACTTACGTGGCCTTCTTCTTCGACCAAGGCAAGTCGGCCCTGAAAACCAGCGAGGTGCGCAGCAAACGCGGCAAGTTCTTGGACGCTTTCATCGCCGACAAGAACGTGACCAAGACCGTGACCGTAACGGGCACGCACTCTCCTGAAGGCACCGAACGCAAAAACAAGTTTTTGTCCGATGACCGTGCCAAGCAAATCGAAAAGTACTACCGTAAGAAAATGAAGGAGTACGACTACCAAGCCAAAGCCGACTCCATCGAGTTTGTGTTGAAGCCGGTATTCGAGGATTGGACAGTGTTGAAAGACACCGTGAACACGACCACCGCCCTGGATCAGTCGCAAAAAGACCAAGTGATGGCCATTGTGGACGGCAGCGGCGAATGGGAAGAGAAGCAATCGCAACTGGAGAAACTGGCTTTCTGGAAGACGTTGTTCCGCCAAGTGTATCCGAAACTGCGCAACGCCAACACCGAAATCCTGACTTTGCTTGAAAAGAAAACCGATGCCGAGATGTCGGCTATTGCCCGCCGCATTGTGGAAGGCAAAGACACCGCACAAGCCCTGAGCCAAGCCGAACTCGCTTGGGCAGCTACGCTGACTCCGGTGTTGGAAGAAAAGCAAGCCATCTACAACGTAGCCATGAAAACCTACGATAGCTGGCAAGCCCACAACGACTACGCAGCCACTGAACTGGACATGGCGAAAAAAGCCAGCGACCCGGCCAAAAAAGCCCAACTGGCCGACGATGCCATCACGCACTTGGAAATGGCCAAGAACAAGCAAGAAACGGCTGAAATCTATAGTAACTTGGCCACGGCCTACACCATGAAAGGCGACAAGCAGAAAGCCGCTGACGCTGTTGCCAAAGCTGCCTCTATGACTGGCAACGACCAAGTGACCAAAGCCATCAACGCTACCAAAGGTGTGCAGCAAATCCGTGCCGCCCAGTACAGCGAAGCCGCCGCTACGCTGTCGCAAGCCGGTGACGACGCTGTGGTGCTGCACAACAAAGCCTTGGCCCAACTGCTGGCCGGTCAGAACGACGCTGCCATTGCCACATTGAACGACGCTGCCGCCAAAGATGCCAGCAACGGCGATGTGTACTACCTGATGGCCGTAGCCAACGCCCGTGCCAAACGCGAAGCCGATGTGTTCAGCAATTTGCAGAAGGCTATCCAAAACAAAGCCGCCCTGCGTGACAAAGCCGTGGATGACCTGGAGTTCGCCACTTTCAAAGATTCCGAAGGATTCAAAAACGCACTTCGTTAATTCAGAATTTTGAATTAAGAATTATTTTGGAACGCAGCAGCCCCGCCAAGACTGGCGGGGCTGCTGCGTTTTAGGCAAAAATTGCCTAAAACGGCAAGCCGAAACTGCGGTTTTTCAGCCCCGTAGGGGCGGCCTGTCTGTAGAAAATCCAGACCGTGAGAAATAAAAGCTCCGTAGGAGCGGCCCTGACGATGTGATGTCAATCGGGCCGCTCCTACGGAGCTTTTGCGTTAAACTCATTTTGGTTGCTACAGACAGGCCGCCCCTACGGGGCTAAAAACGGCAGACAGCAAAAGCGTTTTGGGCGATTTTTTCTTAAAACGGCAATTGTCAGAATCAGGATTTTCAGAAAAAAACAGGATTTTTCAATCATGGCAATCCTCTAATCCTGCGAATCATGGTTCAGACAAAAGCAGCGTTTTGGGCGAAAATCGCCCAAAACGCTAAACGCCAAACGCTAAACGCTAAACGCCAAACGTTTTTCGAGACAACGCCCACAGCCCCAAAAATGTCAGCAACCCGTTCAAAATCAGCAGCTCAAAGCCGAATTTGTGGCCGCCCAGCCAACGGTCGGCGTTGGCGTTCAACAGATAGCAAATCAGTGGCGAGGCAATGCACACAAGCGGCACGTAACGGTCGCGCACGGCGCGTTTGGTGAGCAGTCCGAACGCAAACAGCCCCAGCAACGGCCCGTACGTGTAGCCCGCCACCGTAAACACCGCCCGCACCACGCTTTGGTCGTTGAGGGCATTGAAAATCAGAATCGTCACCAGCAATGCCAACGACATGCTCAGGTGAACCACCGTCTTCAGGCGTTTGCGTTCGGCTTCGGGGCGTTTTTCAAAATCCAAGAAATCAATACAGAACGAAGTAGTGAGCGAAGCCAATGCCGAGTCGGCACTGGCGTATGACGATGCCGTGATGCCGAGGATAAAGAAAACCCCCGCCACCAAGCCGAATTCGTTCAGTGTAACCAACAGCGTGGGATACAATTCGTCGGTTTTCTTCGGAATCGGAATGCCCTGCTGGTTGGAATAAATGTACAGCAACGCCCCCAGCGTCAGGAACAGGATATTGACAAACAGGAACACCGTGCTGAACGTGTACATGTTCTTCTGTGCCTCGCGCAGGTTGCGGCACGTCAGGTTTTTCTGCATCAAGTCTTGGTCAAGGCCGAACATGGCGACAGTGGTGAACAGCCCCGCAAAGAACTGCGTGAAAAAGTATTTGTTGTCTTTCGGATTGTCAAGGAAAAACGTCTTCGAGTAGTCGCTGTTGCGCACGGTTTCCACTAATCCGTCCGCCGAAAGTCCCAACGCTTGGCTGATGAGATAGACACTCAGCAGCAACGCGGCAATCAGGAAAGTAGTCTGGAAAGCATCCGTCCACAGAATGGTTTTGATGCCGCCTTTGGACGTGATGAGCCAGATTAACGCAATGGTAACCAATACGTTGACCTCGAACGGAATGCCCCACTGCCCGAACAACGCCAGTTGCAGCACCGTGGCCGTGAGAAACAGCCGGAACGCCGCCCCGATGGTGCGCGACACCAAAAACGCCGCCGCCCCCGACTTGTAAGACCAAAAGCCCAGCCGCTGGTGTAGGTACGTGTAAATAGACACCAAGTTGAGCCGGTAATAGACGGGCATCAGCACCAAGGCTACTACGAAATAGCCTGCCACGTTACCCAAGATGAATTGAAAATACGAAAACTGCGAGTTGCCCACCTCGCCCGGCACCGAAATGAACGTAACGCCCGAAATGGCCGTACCAATCATGCTGTAGGCCACCAAATACCACGGCGAATTCTTGCCCGCCGTGAAAAACGTGTGCGTGGTGGCCCCTCGGCTGGTCACGTAAGAAATGACGATGAGAATGCCGAAATAAATGGCAAGGATGGTGAGAACTAACGCGGGGGTCATGTAGTTAAGGGATTTGGGCGGTTTCGGGCGAAAACACGATTCGGAAATGACCTTTGGCAAAGTTTTGAACTTTGCCAAAGGTTGCCTCCAAAATACCCCGAAACGGGCGGTTTTCGTGCGGAAAGATGCACAAATATTCCTAAAACCGTACAAAACGCCTTTCAATTGCGACGGGGTTTTCGTATTTTTGTATGGTTGAAAACACGCCGTTTTAAGCAAATTTTGCTCAAAACGAGATTGTTGAGGAGGCTTCCGCCGCCGCTCGTCCCGACGAGTCGGGATGACCCAAAACACGATTGTTGAGGCAGTCTTCGCCGCCAGCCGTTTTGAGCAATTTTTGCTCAAAACGGCTTGACCCAAGACTCAAGAATAACGACCCAAGACCAATTTTATGCAAACCCTGCACGACACGGAAACCGAAGTCCTCGAAGAGCAAGCCACCGAAGAGGCCGAAATGTGGAACTTGGTTGTGTTCAACGACGACGTGAACACGTTTGATCACGTCATCGAAACCCTCATCGAAGTCTGCGAACACGAGCCGGAACAAGCCGAACAATGCACGTGGATCATCCATTTCAAAGGCAAATGCACCGTCAAAACCGGTGCCTTCGACAAAATGGCCGTCATGCGAAACGCCATCTGCAACCGGGGCATCTCCGCCGAAGTCCTTTAAGAAAAATGTCTTGAGTCTTGGGTCTTGAGTCGTGTGCAAGGCGATTCATATTTGCTCAAGACTCAAGACCCAAGACTCAAGACCAACCACATGAACTACCCCTCGAAACTGATAGAAAACGCCGTCAACGAAATGTCCAAGCTGCCGGGCATTGGAAAGAAAACCGCCCTCCGCTTGGTATTGCATCTGTTGAAACGCGACGAAGAAGCCACGCTGGCCTTGTCGGAGTCGCTGACGCAGATGCGCACCCAGATACGCTACTGCACGCATTGCCACAACATTTCGGATGCTGACGTATGCGCCATCTGCGCCAGCCCCGGCCGCGACCGTTCGGTGGTGTGCGTGGTCGAAGACACCCGCGATGTGCTGGCCATCGAGAATACGGCGCAATACCGGGGGCTGTACCACGTGCTGGGCGGCATCATCTCGCCGATGGAAGGCGTTGGACCAAACGACCTGAACATTGACTCGCTGGTGCGGCGCATCCCCGACTCGGAGGTGGCCGAAGTCATTCTCGCCCTCAGCCCCACCATGGAAGGCGACACCACGGCCTTTTACCTCACCAAGAAACTGAAGCAATACAACCTGAAAGTGACCACCATCGCAAGGGGCATTCCCATCGGCGGCGAACTGGAATACGCCGACGAAATCACGCTCGGCCGCAGCATCGCCACCCGCGTGGCTTACGACATCTGAACCGAAGTTGCCAGCCGCAAGTGGTTGGTTGCAAGTAAAAAAAACGTAGTTCAGCGAGGTGCGGCATCAGTAGCCATGCGTTTTGGGCGATTTTTGCTTAAACCGCTTTTGATCGGCAGAATTTTAAGCACTTTCCCAACCAAGCCCGCAGAAATTTCGGAGAACCATCGTCCTGAAAATAGACGGTTCAGCCGAGCATGGGCAAAGCCTTCAGGCATCCCGGCCGCATTTTTCCGAAAATCTTGCCTTCGATTGCATTTGTACTATATTTGTCAACCAAGACGCTGTTCGAACTGGTTTTCGGGCACCGGCAAGGCGCATCTCGCCGTGTCCTTGCCGTTCTTTCAAACCATGTTCCGAACCCAAAAATCCGTTGCACCCGCCATCGGCATAGACAAACAACACCAGCGTTTTGGGTAAAAAATGCCCAAAACGCTTCCGGCAATATGGAGCTTTGTCCAACTACTGATGTTGCTGTAATCGCCAGCTATCCTTTTCACATTCAGAAACCAGCTTTCCTCACGCTTTCTGTCACCGGCATTATGCCGGGCGTTAAAGCCATTGTCTATCCATCAACCCCTAACCATCCCTTATGAAAAAAACACTACTCACTTTCCTACTGACGTGCATGACCGTCGCAGGAGGGCTGTTTGCCCAAGACGTGAAAGTTACGGGAACAGTCAAAGACGAAAACGGGCAGGGAATACCCGGCGTGAGTGTTGTGCTGAAAGGCACAAACCGGGGCACCAGCACAAACGCGGACGGTTCGTTTCAAATCTCCGCTCCTGCCTCAGGGACGCTCTTTTTCTCTTCCATCGGCTACGCCAACAAGGAGGTTGCCATCGGCTCCTCGTCGGTGATTGACGTGCAGCTAACCCCCGACAACCGGCAACTGAGCGAAGTAGTCGTGACGGCTCTGGGTATCACCAAAGACCAGAAGGTGCTCAGTTACGCTACCCAACAGGTGAACATCAAGACCATCTCACAGGCCCGCGAACTGAACGTGGCCAACTCACTGATTGGCCGAGTGGCCGGTTTGGACGTGGCGCGTTCGGCCTCCGGTTTGGGCGGCTCCACACGGGTGGTGCTGCGCGGCGACCGTTCCATCACGGGCAACAACCAAGCCCTGATTGTGATTGACGGCGTGCCGACGGACAACTCGAACTTCAGTCCCGGAAACGCCAACGGCGGCCGCGACGGCGGCGACGGCCTGAGCAGCATCAACCCCGACGACATTGAGTCGGTGAACGTGCTGCGCGGTGCGGCGGCAACAGCCCTCTACGGAAGCCGTGCGGCCAACGGCGCGTTGCTCATCAACACCAAGAAAGGCACGGCTCGAAAGGGTTTCGGTGTGACATACAACGGTTCGTTCCAAGCCGAGCAGCCGATTGTGTTGCAGAAATTCCAGAACGAGTTTGGCCAAGGCAGTGCGGGTACGTACAGCCCGCGTTCGGAGTTTAGCTGGGGGCCGCGTATGACCGGCCAACCCGTGGCTCTTTGGGGCCCTGACCCGGCCAACGCCGGGCAAACCTACAACATGGTGCCGCAGCCGAACAACTACCGCGACTTCTACTCGACGGGCAGGCAGATTTCAAACTCCATCGCGTTTTCGGGCGGCAACGACAAGGCCCAGACTTACTTTTCGTACACGAACGTAGGCGCAACCGGGATTGTGGACAACAACAAGTTGCAACGCAACATCCTGAACCTGCGCGTGACGAACCAAGTGAGCAGCAAACTGTCGGTCGATTCCAAAATCACTTACCTGAGTGAGCGGATTGACAACCGGCAACAAACCGGCGAATCGTTTGCCAACTTGCAACGCCACGTGTTACGCCTGCCGAGGAACATATCGCTGGAGGCCGCCCAAGATTTTGAATACGTTGATCCGGCCACGGGCCGCTTGCGCCAGAACTATTGGAACCCCGGATCAAACGGCGGGCAAAACCCGTACTGGATCAAAAACCGCGTCATTGCGCTGGACAAACGCGACCGCATCACCGGCTTCTCGGCTTTGACCTACAAAGTCACGCCCGCACTAAGCTTTATGGCGCGGGGCGGCATTGACCGGTACGTGGACAAGTTCGAGGGCAAATGGTACAACAACACCTACACCATTGCCGACAACGGCGACTACCAGACCGGGTGGCGCGAGGTTTCCGAACTGAACCTTGATTTCTTCGGCATGTACCGGAAACAATTTTCGGAAAGCTGGTCGATTGATGCCACGGCCGGGGGTAGCCTCCAGCGTTTCAATTCGTTGAACCAAACCACCAGCACGGGCGGGCTGAACCGCGACAACCTGTTCATCACCACCAACGCCCGCAGCCCGCAAGCCAACCGCGACGTGGTACAAACGGAAAAACAAGGCGTTTTTGCCACCGCTGACGTAACCTTCCGCGACTTCCTGACACTGTCGGGTTCGGTGCGCAACGACTGGTCTTCCACCTTGCCCGCCGCGAGCAGGTCTTACTTCTTCCCGTCGGCTGGTTTCTCAGCGATTATTTCTAACATGGTTACGTTGCCCGCTGTGGTGAGCTTTGCCAAATTCCGGGGGTCTTACGCCCAAACTGGCAACGATGCCCGTCCGTACTTGCTGAACCAAACATTCACCTTCTCGGCTGGCGGCCCCAACGGCTTCATTACCCGCGACGGCATCAAGCCTTTCCCAACATTGCGGCCAGAGTTGACAACCGCCTTGGAGTTCGGCTTGGAAATGAAGTTCGCCAACGACCGTTTCGGATTTGACGTGGGTTACTACACCAGCGACTCGAAGAACCAATTGTTCCGTGTAGCCATTCCGCCCGCCTCCGGCTGGTCTGAGGAGTTCATCAACGCCGGTTTGGTTCGCAATTCGGGTATCGAACTCACGGCCAACGCCATTCCGGTCAAGACGGACGTGTTGCGTTGGGACATAGACCTGAACTTTGCCCGCAACCGTAACAAGTTGGTGGAACTCACGCCTGACCTGAAAGTACTGAACCTCGCCAGCGACTTTATGAATAACGTCCGGGCCGTGGAAGGCAAACCGTTGGGTGAAATCTTCAGCCGGGGCTACGAACGCAATCCCCAAGGCCAAATCATAGTGGATGCCACCGGGCTGCCCAAAATCACGAGCGGCACCACGGTGTATCTGGGCAATTCGAGGCCCGACTGGACAGGCGGCATCAACAACCGAATTACGTACAGGAACCTTTCGCTCAGTTTCTTGATCAGTGCGCGGATTGGCGGCATTGTGTCGTCGTTTACCAATGCGGTTATTTACGCCGACGGCGTGACCGAGGAAACCCTTGCCGGACGTGACCGGTACGTATTTTCGGGCGTGAGAGAAGACGGCAGTGCCAACACCACCGAAACAACCGCCGAGAAATACTGGTTAAGAGTGGGCGGACGTAACACGCCCGCTGGCGAGGTATTCACCTACAGTGCTTCCAACATCCGTTTGCGCGAACTGGCCCTGAGTTATTCGCTGCCAGCCAGTCTGTTCAAAAGGCTGCCCCTCCAAGCCGCTTCGGTGTCGCTGGTAGGCCGCAACTTGTTTTTCCTCATGAACAACGCCAAAGGCTTTGACCCTGAGCTCACTGCTGGTGCACAGAACACGACCGTCGGCTTGGAGTCGTTTTCCATGCCTTCGACGCGTACGCTGGGCCTAAACTTAAACCTGTCTTTCTAACCAAACGCCAATACAAAAATGAAACGATTCAAGAAACTTATCATTCCGGTCGTGCTTGTGATGGTTGCGGTTCTCAGCTACTCGTGCACAGATAGATTCGATGACCTTAACACTGACAAGACCAAACTGACCTCATTGGATGCCGCCGGCATAGGCAATGCTTACGCTGCCGCCCAGTACCGTTCCATTTCGGCCAGTTGGCAAATCTACCAAAGCTTGTTCGCCGACTTGCAGGCACAGTATTTCGCCAATGTAGCCATCAACTTTCCGTCTGATCGTAACCAAATGGTAGGCAACTGGCTAAACGGGGCTTGGAACGGCTTTTACAGCAATGCCGTGCCGCCGCTGTTGGGTGTACTGGACGGCACGAAACCGGGCGGCCCTAATGAAAACCCGGCTATCTATGCCATGGCGAACATTTGGAAAGTGCAGATGTTCCTGCCCCGAACCGATTACTGGGGACCTATCCCTTATTCCCAAGTCGGCAACGGTGCCAAAGTAGTGGAATACGACAGCCAAGAGGCTATTTACAAGGATTTCTTGGCCATCCTGAAAAAGTCTGCCGCCGACTTGCAAGCCGTCAAAGGCACTAATGTGCTGGGCAGCAACGACCAGGTGTATGGCGGCAACGTGGACAAGTGGATTCTGTTTGCCAACACCATGCGTCTGCGCATTGCCATGCGGATGTCGAAAGTGGAGCCTGCCCTTGCCAAAACCGAGGCGGAATCGGCCGTGGCGGGCGGCGTACTAAGCACCAACGCCGACGACGCGTTCCTGAAGGTGACCACCAACTCGCTGAACCCGATGGCGCAAACCACGGCTTGGAACGAGTTCCGCATGAGTGCCGCCATGGAAAGCGTGCTGAAAGGCTACAACGACCCGCGCATGAGCCAGTACTTTGCGCCGGTGGCAGGCACAACCGACAAGTTCAAGGGCCTACGCAACGGCTATTCGCAAGCCGAACTGGGTTTGCCCGAAAACGCGGCCAGTGCCAACTCAAACGTGTCTGCCCGTTTCTTGCCAGACAACATGTTTACCACGCCGTTCGGCATCATGTACGCGTCGGAAGCTTACTTCTTGAGAGCCGAGGGTGCGTTGAAGGGCTGGAACATGGGAACCGGCACCGCCAAGGAATTCTACGAAACGGGCATCACCACGGCCATGCGGCAGTGGGGCATCACTGATGCAGCCGCCGTGTCTGCGTACATCAACGGCACCACCACTCCCATTGCCCTGTCAGACGGTGTAAGAACCCCGCCGCTTTCGGATATTCCGGTGCGTTGGGCCAGTACACCCGACAAGCAACTGGAGCAGATACTGACCCAAAAATGGCTGAGCCTGTACCCGAACGCACTGGAGGCGTGGGCCGAGTACCGCCGCACGGGATTCCCCAAACTGTACCCGAGAATCAACTCCGAAAACCCCGATGTGCCTGCCAATGGGGTGGTTCGCCGCACGCCCTACGTGCTTGGCGAGCAAAACACCAACAAGAAAGGCGTGGAGTCGGGTGTGAGCAAACTGGGTGGTGCTGACAACGCAGCCACTCGTTTGTGGTGGGACAAGCAGTAACAACCGAAGATACAAAAAAGGCCTCATGAATTTTGTGAGGCCTTTTTTGTTGGTAGCACAACATTCATGTTGTGGCGGACGCAAGTGACGCGACTCTTGGTTTTGCCCGGTCACAACATGAATGTTGTGCTACTGCCGTTTCAGGCAAAAATTGCCCAAAACGCCTGCCCTCGAAAAATCATATTTCAATCAAAACAACCCATGAAACTGCTGGCCCACTTCATTCTCGCCTTGTTGGCATCAACCGTTTGCGCCGCAGCGCAAGACGCAGCCTCCAAAGACCGCAACGCGGTCAATTCGCAGGCGGGATTGAGCAGCATGGCCGCCGATTCGCCGGTAGTTTTCCCGGAAACCGGGCCGTTGCCTGCCAAGTTCCCGCCTGATTTGCAAGTGGAAGAATTGGTGACAGAGCAGGATTATTTTCTCTTCCGATCCCCGTGCCGTTCGCTGGCACAGATTGAGCAGATTCAACGTGAAATGCCCGCCGGGTCGCTCTCCCAAGTCGTGCCAGACTGGAAGTTTCTGTCGCAGTTGCAAAAGCTTCTCAACCAAGGCGGCGAAATCAATATTCTCGGTTTGGGCGACAGCATCATCAACGACATCATGCGGTCGGCTTGGATAGCCAAGCTACAAGAAGCCTATCCGAAGGCACGCATTCGCGCCACCGTGTACGTGCGGGGCGGCGGCGGATGCCAGCATTACAAAGCCGAAAACCGGGTTCAAAAATACATATTGCCACTCAAGCCTGATTTAGTCATCATCGGCGGCATCAGTCAACGAGACATCGCAAGCATTGAAGATGTGATCGGTCAAATTCGCACAAATTTGCCCAAAACGGAGTTTCTGCTCGTCACCGGGGCGTTTGGCACCGCCGACCCGCGCGACACCGCTGCATTGGCTGTAGCAAGGCACTCTGGCACAGGTGCCTACGGCGCGGCACTGCGCAAACTCGCCTCCCAACAACGTTGCGCCTATTTGGACATGACAACGCCTTGGGCCGAATACATCAGAAGTTCCAAGCTGCACCCGCATTTGTTCTATCGCGATGTCGTACACGCCAACGAATACGGTGAACAAATTCTGTCAAAAATCATGATGGCATTTTTCAGGCCCCGATAACCGATTGGCGTTTTAGGCAAAAAACGCCCAAAACGCCAATTTTACATAGACTTTTAAAAGCCTACACTACACATTGGCATTGGCACGCCGGGCATGTATTTTCAAAGCGAAAAATCTAACCGAAAAATTCATGAAAATTTTGCTAAAACGCTCTTGTCTTTTGTTCGGGTTGTGGTTTTTCTTGCACGTTTCTGTTTGCCAAGCACAAGCAACCGTGCAAGAAACCGCCAAAAGTCTGAAAACGTACGCTTTCTCAGACCCCGACCCAGTGGCGAAGCCGGGCAGAATCTACCCGTATTTCCGGTTTGACGGCTATACGGACAAAGGCGTGATGCAAAACTGGAAATTCGTCGAACTTGAGAATCCGTACATCAAAGTTTCGGTTACGCCGGAGATTGGCGGCAAGGTGTGGGGTGCCTACGAGAAATCAACTGGTTTTCCGTTTGTCTATTTCAACAACGTGGTCAAGTTCAGGGACGTGGCCATGCGCGGTGCGTGGACTTCGGGCGGCATCGAGATGAATTTCGGCGACATCGGTCACGATCCAACCGTCTCGCATCCAGTGGATTACATCACCCGCGCCAATGCCGACGGCAGCGTAAGCTGCTTCGTGGGTGCTTACGACTGGGCTTCCCGCACGCAGTGGACGGTTGAAATCAACCTGCCCAAAGACAAGGCGTTTTTCACAACCAAAAGCCGCTGGTACAACGCCAGTCCGCTCGATCAAACGTATTACCACTGGATGAACGCAGGTTTCCGAGCGAACGGCGATTTGGAGTTTGTCTATCCCGGCACGCACTACATCGGGCACGGTGGCGAGCTGTATCCGTGGCCTCTAACAAAAGAAGGCCAACAGATTAATTTCTATGAGAAAAACAATTTCGGAACCTACAAGTCTTACCACGTACTGGGCCAAGTTACCGATTTTTTTGGCGGCTATTGGCACAAAGACAACATCGGGTTCGTACACTACGCGCCTTATCACGAAAAGCTCGGCAAAAAAGTGTGGATTTGGGGATTGTCGCGGCAAGGTATGATTTGGGAAAAACTATTGACTGATACAGACGGCCAGTATGTAGAATTGCAGTCGGGGCGGCTGTTTAACCAAGCTGCCGAAGAGAGCATCAACAGCCCGTTCAAGCACGTGGCTTTTGAGCCATATAGTTCAGACAGTTGGACAGAACACTGGTATCCGGTGAAAAACACGGGCGGCATCACACAGGCCGCCGACTGGGGCGCGTGGCGCGTGAATCGGAAGAAAGACTGGCTGGTTCTGTCCATTTCGCCTGTTGTACAGATTTCCGACACATTGACAATCAATAAAACCTATAAGAAATTTATTCAGTTAAAGCCGCTCCAAACGTACACGGATTCTGTCAAAATCACAGACAAAGAATCGGCAAGTATTCGGTTAGGGAACAGGAAACTGTACAGTGAACAGACAGGCGAAATTGTGCATCGTCCGCTTGCATCGCCGAAAGACTTTGACTGGAACACCGAGTACGGCCAGTACCTGAAAGGCAAAGACCTGGCTAACCAGCGCAAATTTGCCGAAGCCGAAGCCGTTTTGGGCAAATTATTGGCAAAAAACAAACACCACGTGCCTGCCTTGGGCGAAATGGCCCAATTGGCTTACCGCAAAGCACTGTATGCACAAGCCGCCGACTACGCCAAAAAAGCCCTTGCCGTCAACACCTACGACCCGACAGCCAATTATATGTTGGGACTTTCCGCTTACCGAATTCGGAATTTGACAGCGGCCAAAGAAGCGTTTTCAGTAGCAGCACTGAGTCCGCAGTACCGGGCGGCGGCATTGACAGAAATGGCTAAAATTGCTGTGATTGAAGAAGATTTGGAGAAATCCGAACGGCTGTTGCAGCAGGCGTTGGAAACCAGCCCACAGAACGACCACGCCAAGCATCTGTGGCTGGCTGTTTTGCGAAAATCCAAGCGGGCAGCCGAAGCATTGGCCTATATTGAGAAGCTACTCTCGGAAAATCCGCTCGACCACCTGGCACGTGCCGAAAAAAACCTTCTGACAAAGAAAGAAACGGACAAAATCGAATTCGTGTCGCTCATCAGAAACGAACTGCCGCACGAGAATTTCATTGAAATGGCGTTGTGGTACAGAGAATTTGCCGATGACGAAGCGGCTTCCTTTGTGTTGGCTTCCGCACCCGGTCATCCGATGACGGCACTGTGGGCCAATCACATCAAGGCAAATCCGCAGGGAGTCAAAAAAGCGTTGGCTACATCGCCGAATCTGGTGTTTCCGTTCCGTCCCGAAGAAGAGGAATTGTTCAAAAAACTGATTGCCGACGAAAGCAAAACAGGGCAAAAAACGTGGCAATTGCACTATTACTACGGCATTTTGCTGTGGCAGCTCAACCGCACCAAAGAGGCCCAAACTCAATTTCTGTCCTGTGGCGACACGCCTGATTTTGCGCCGTTTTATCTGGCCAAGGCTGAACTGTTCAAAAACGACAAAGCGGTTGTGCAGAAATCGTTGGAAAAAGCCTACGCTTTGGATGCCAAAAGCTGGCGGCCCGCCAAAGAACTCGCCGATTTCTATGCAAGCAACAACGCGCCGCAAAAAGCATTGGGAATCAACGAGAAAGCAGCCAGAAACAACGACCATGAAAGCTATATCTTAGGCCAGCAGAAAGCCCGGCTATTGTCACAAATGGGCCGCTACAGAGAGTGCGTCGAATTTATGAAAACATTGAATCTGCTGCCCAACGAAGGTGCCAGCGGTGCGCATAGTTTGTTCAGAGAAGCCAACATCCGGTATGCGATTCAATTGTTGAAAATCAGGAAAAATGCAGAAGCCCTGATCTATTTGACGCAAGCCGAGACATGGCCGGAAAACCTCGGCAGCGGCGAACCCTACAACCCCGACAACCGACTCACTGCCGCCTTGAAGTCTTATGCCAAAGACGGCAAAACAACGGGCTTGGAAACACTGAGAAAAACCCTGAAAAAAGACGATTTGGCGTTACTCAATGCGGCGTTACAGAAATAAGGTTTGTCCGAAACTTCAAAACTGTTTGAACCAGCCTGCGTTTTGGGCAAAAATTGCCTAAAACGCAAAAGGCACTCAGTGCCGCATCTTTTTTCTTTCACGGCTTCCGTTGTATCGTTTCTATGCAAAAAAAGCGACTATTGTAGATTCGCCTTAGCCGAATTGTCGTCGTAATTGAAAACGGTCTTGAATTGAATCACTCAATTCGGCTAAAGCCGAATCTACAACAGTTACCCATTGCACCATCCATTGATACTAATTTCAAACAAAGATTGTGTGTTTCAAATAATGCAGGTAATTGATTTTCAATTCATTCATCATTCAGTGTTACGCGTTCGATATTCGAAATTGTCACAAGGATTACAGTTGAGCCTAACCACTTGACAAACATGAGATTTGTAAGACCCACGCACCCTTGGTTCTGTATTCTTTCGATACTGTTGCTCTTCAGTTGCCAAACTCAGTCCGACACGTTGTTCACGCTGTTGGATGCAGGCGATACAGGCATAAAATTCAATAATTTCGTGGAGGAAGATGCGGACAACAATGTGCTCAAATACGGCTATTTCTACAACGGCGGCGGCGTGGCGGCAGGCGATTTCAATAACGACGGCTTCACAGACTTGTATTTCACTGGCAATATGGTGGCCGACAAACTGTATCTGAACAAAGGCATGCCGGGCGAAATCCGCTTTGAGGACATTACCGAAACAGCAGGCATCAAACACAACGGCTGGAAAACCGGTGTTTCGGTAGTGGACATCAACAACGACGGCTGGCTCGACATTTACGTGTGCCGCTCCGGTGCGGAAGATCCGAATCTGAGGA
>JALOMD010000280.1 GCA_025455595.1 Cytophagales bacterium
GATTGGCAACGGGCAAGGGGCCAACGACCTGAAAGCCCCTGATTTGATTGGCAAAACCGAAGACGAAGCCAAGTTCCTCATCGAAGCGTCGGGACTGAACCTGGGCGTTCCGATTGTCGTTTCCGACACGGCCGGGGCACCCGGCACGGTGATACGCCAAAACCCGCTTCCCGGAACAGCCATCAAATCGGGCGACCTGATTGACATTTGGATTGTGCCGGGCGGTTCAGGCCCGCCGCCGAACCAATAGCCCCCACCCGGCTTCCCCCAAGGGGGAGGGGAAAAGATTGCGGAACACAGAAGCGTTTTGGGCAAAAATTGCCGGAAACGCGCCTCAATTAACCGTCATTGCGAGCCGGAGCGAAGCGGAGGCGCGGCAATCCCTCACGGAGCCACGCGAACCTTTGGAAGAGCCGTTTGCCGAGCCTGTGGAAATGAGATTGCCATCCCGACACATCGGGACAGGCTGGCGTTCCGCTCCGCTACACGCCTCGCAATGACGGATATTTCTGGAAGCGTTTTGGGCGAAAAACGCCCAAAACGGCAAACGAATTCGGATTGCGTCAAAGATTAGAAAACATCATCGCCCGCCTACGACGACCCGCACCGCCGGGCGTGTCGGCCACGCCCGCCCGCCGCGTGCCTCTGCGCGAGTTGTTCACGCACATCGGCATTATGCTGTTTGTGGTGCTGCTTGGCGTTTTGGGGTTCTTTTACATCTACTTGCCTTCCACCACCAACCACAACGACATCGTGACCGTGCCGAAAGTGACCGGCCTGAAATTGGATGAAATCGAAGACTTGCTGGACGAGCAAAACCTGCGTTACGAGGTGCAAGACTCTGATTACGTGTCGAAACAGCCGCCGTTGACGGTGGTTGACCAGTTTCCGAAGGCAGGCGAACGGGTGAAAGAAGACCGCAAGATTTTCATTACCGTGGTGGCGCAAAGTCCGCCGATGGTCGAGATGCCCAACCTGCTGGACTACTCGCTGCGGAGTGCGCAAGAAACACTGGAAGATTTTGGGCTGACATTGGGAAAACTCATTTTCCGGCCCGACACGCTGCGTCCCAACGCCGTGCTGGCCCAGCAGGTGCGCGGCCGCAACGTGGAGCCGGGCACACGCGTTGCCCGCCATACGCCCGTTGACTTGGTGTTGGGCAGCTACGACGGCGACGCACCAGTGGCCGTGCCCAACCTGATCGGCCGCACCGTGGGCGATGCCGAATCCATTTTGGCCGGATTGGGGTTGTTGCGCGGCACCGTCACGCCCGATACGCTCGGCGGCAACGCCGTGGTGAGCCGCCAAGAACCGGCGTTCGGACAGGGCAAAACCATCCGCAAGGGCGAACAGGTGAGCCTGTGGGCGAATCCGCCCAAGCCCCGGCCGGTGCGCGTGGTGGCACCGCCAGCCGACTCGGCCCAACCGGCCCCCGCCGACACAACGGCGCAATGATAGCCCTGCCAAATACTGAAATGCCATCATCAGACGTTTCAAAGTCGTTGGTCTTTGGTCATTAGTCCTTGGTCGCACAGTTTGCGAGGCGTTTTGGGCAAAGGCCTCACCCCCGACCCCTCTCCCAAGGAGAGGGGCGTTGTTCTCCCCTCCTCCCACGCGAAGTCATGGCCTTCGGGGAAAGGCTGGGGATGGAAGCCACCGAGAGGGCGCGGCGTTTTGGGCGAAAATTGCAAAATCCCGCAACAGGCGTGAACGGCCAAAACGCTTTTTACTAACGACTGACGACTAACGACTTTGTACTTACCATCCGGCATGAACCCCAGCTTTCTACTACGCTTTGCCCTCCTGATTTTGTGCCTGTTTGCCGCCTTGGCCGTTCAGGCGCAGTTTCGTGTGTTGCCACTGACGCAAACGCCGCCGAATCAGGTGCGGGCAACTAACCAATCAGCTCGTGTACAGGCGGTTACGTTGCCGTTTTACGAAGATTTTTCTACATATTACGGTCAGCCCGACCCCAACTTGTGGATAAACGGCGGCACGGTGGTGAACAACACCTACGACGACCTGCCGCCCTCCAAGGGTTTTGCTACGTTCGACGGGCTGCGTTTCAACGGAGTGCCTTACGTGAACAACCCGAACGTCACCTCCGGCCCCACCGACACACTGACCTCGCAGCCCATCAACCTCGGCGGCCTCACACCTGCCAGCAACGTGCTGATGAGTTTCTGGTGGTCGGCGCAGAGTTTCGGTGAAACACCCGACCGCAACGATTCGCTGGTATTACAGTTCAAAGACCGCACGGGCAACTGGATTACGCGGTGGTCAGACACGGCTGTCAACCGAGACCAGCGGCTTGCCCGGGAGAACTTCCGCGACACGCTGCTGCAAGTGAACGATGCGCGGTTTCTGCACGAGGCGTTCCAGTTCCGATTCGTGGCCTACGGCCGACCGTCGGGCATGTTCGACGTGTGGAACCTCGACTACGTGATTATTGACCGCAACCCGGCCTACAACCCGCGTTCGCTGCGCGACGTGGCCGTGACGCGGCAGCCGAAGTCCGTCCTGAAACGGTATTCGGCCATGCCGCTGGAACAATTTCAGGCCAGTCCGACCACCGAAATGGGCAACACCGACTCCACAACGGTGTACAACCAAGAGAACAACTTCAACTTTTTCTCCTACTCGCACACGGTCAACAACCTGAACACGGGGCAGGAACTGGCGCGGTTTGTGTTTCAGGGAACAACCATCCAAATTGACGACCGCAGCCGCAACGACATCGGGGTTGCCGTACCCAACACCTTGACCGTGAGCGGCGCGGCCCCGGTGACGCTCCGCACGCAGTTCCGCATCACCACCGACCCGGTGACGGTAATTCCCGGCGTGGATTTGTCGCGCAACGACACCATCGGGCGAACCACCGTTTTGGCGGACTACTACGCCTACGACGACGGCACGGCCGAGTACGGCGCGGGCATCCGGCAGCGGCAAGGCAGCGTGGCCGTGCGGTACGTGCTCAACAAGCCGGACACGCTGACGGCCGTACAGTTGCTGCTGGTTCATGCCGGTGACCGCGACCTGGCGGGCCAAACTTTTGTCGTCAACGTATGGAAACGCCTCGACGGCCGCCGCGAGTCTGTCCTCTATCAGCGGGCTTATGCCATCAACTACCCGACGCAACTGAACCGCTTCAACACCTACCTGCTCCTCGCGCCGACCGATTCCACTACCCGGCCCCTCGCCGTTTCGGATACGATTTACGTAGGTTGGACGCAATCTACCACCGACTTGCTTGCCGTGGGCTATGACCGCAACACCGACTCGCGCGGGCAGCAGTTTTATAACATTTCGGGTGGCGGACAATGGCAACCCAACACCGAACCCGAACCCGGAAGCCTGATGGTGCGGCCGGTGTTCGGGCAGGGCATTGTCACGTCAACCGAGCCGGTTTTGCCGATAACCGGACTGCCCGGCTTCCGGGTATTCCCTAACCCCGCCAACGACCGTCTGTTCTGGAACACGGAAGGCGTAAGCCGCGTCAGCATCCGCAATCTCCTCGGCCAAACGCTGAAAACAATGGCCTTGGCCCCCTCCGCTCCCGGCGAAATTTCCACCGCCGACTTGCCCGCAGGCGTGTATCTGTTCTATTTCCAGATTGGCTCGCGGCAGGTGCTGCGCAAGGTGGCTGTGGTGAGATAAGTACCCAGCCATGAGTCGTTAGTCTTGAGTCGTTAGTCTTGGGCAAAAAGTGAGGTCTGAATTGTTGAGATTCAGCGTCAGTGCCTGACAGAAATCGGTTTGCATCAGTTCTGACGCACAAAAACCATTGCAAATAAGCAGTTGGTCATGATTTTGTTTTGACTGGCGACTAACGACTCACCACCAGCGTTTTGAGCAAAAATTGCCCAAAACGGCAAAGACGATTCCGCATAATTCCCCGGATTTGATTTGTTACTTCGACCAAAAATTTTGCAACCTTACGCTTCTTCTGTCGTAAACATTACTTGAACGCTGGTCGTTTTCCGGCAATTCCTCCCTTTTCCCACCGTTCAAACACGCCGTGCCCCTACAAGGAACGGTTTTTTGTCTGTACAAAGTCCAGACGGATAGTTGGGCGTGTCCGTCCATACTGTCCTTGAATCTCAAGCGACTGACGGACAGAACTAAAGCATCATCCATACAAAACAACCGACCCTTGCGGTACTGCGGGACACCAATCCTGCCCCGGCGCAAAGGGCTTCAAACCTACTTGCAGCCATGACCAATTCACCAGCTTTTGATATGCAGCCCTTGGACATTTGGGTAAGTGACCGTTTGTTTCTCCCCGACAAACAAACCCGGCCTTGTCCGCTGATGATGCACCTTACGCAGGCAGACACCGATCCGGAAGCACTTTTCTGGAACCCGTTGCGGGAGGTGCTTCCCCGTTTGGTGCGGGTTCACCGCTTTGAGAAACTCGCCGATGCGGGAGATGTGGTGGTGATACCGCAACTGGCCCGCGAGTGGGTGGGGCTGCGGAAGACCAAGCAACTGCGCGATATGGTGCGACGGATAGTGGCATCGGGCCGCACAGTGGTGACTTTTGTAGGCGGAGCAGAATACACGCCCTTGCCCGGTGAAATTGCCTTTGCCGCCGCCGCCTACGACTCGCCCCGCGAAACCGTCAATCCAATTCCCAATTGGCTCTACGACATTGGCGATTTCATAACCCCTATTGCCCGTCCCAAAACGCCGACGATTGCATTTGTGGGCAATACCCTGTATCCCAGCCGGTTAAACTCACTGCTCCGATTCATCCAATTGCCAGAGCCGCTGCTGTTCCAAGCAGCCCTGAGCCGAAAACTGGGCCGGTTTCTGGACTTGAAGTATCGGTTTGTACTCGCCCGCTGCTTCCGGCAACGGGTGCTGCAGGCGGTTCGGGGGGCTTCTAATCTTTGCTCACACTTGGTGGAGCGGGGCAATCTGTTCTCGTTCAGCGACTCGGACAAAGCCAAGGCGCGTGCCGAGTTCCTGCAAGCGGTGCAAGACAACGCCTACATGCTGTGCATGAGAGGCGATGCCAACAGCGATTTCAGAACGTGGGAAGTGTTGTCGGCGGGGCGCATTCCGGTGATTGTTGACACGAAACAGAAGTTGCCGCACTTGGAAGGCATGCGTTGGGAGGATTTTTGCGTATTCGTTCCTCCCACCGAGTTAAACCGCATCGGCGAAATCATCGGCGAATACCACGCCGGGTTGTCGGAAGATGACTTTCAGGAGAAATGCCGCATGGCCCGCGCCGCCTTCGAGCAGTTGATGCCACATCGGTACATTCGGCGGGTGATTCAAACCATCCGGTTACATACCGCAACTGAAGTCAGGC
>JALOMD010000281.1 GCA_025455595.1 Cytophagales bacterium
TGCGGTGGCCGCGATGCGGATACGCGCGTCAATCGGGGTGACTTCCTGCACGAACGGCAGCTTGCGAACGGCGGCGAGTTGGTTTTCGTCAAGCGTGGCGGCGGCGGCATTGAGCCACTTCGACACCGTATGCACCTGCCCGCCCGTGGTTCGCAAGCGGTTCACGTAAGTTTCGTTCACGGGCCAGTCCGTCGTCTGGCTGGCGGGCAAGCCTTGGGCCAGCCGGTTGCGCACCGCTTCCGGCGACACGCAAGCGGCGTGGGCCGTGGGTTTGTCCTTGAAGACAACCCAATATTTGTGTTGAGCCGCCGCTGGCAGCAAGGCAAATACCGCCAGCACAGCCGTTGCGATTATGTTTTTTTCGATGATGTTTTGCAGTGTCATTGAAGCAGTTTTGGATGAAAGTCACGTAAGAGAGCGTCAATTTATAGAGAAAGAGGGGAAGTGGTTTTGGCAAAGATTTTCACGCGACTCGCGCACAGCTACCACCTTTGCCAAGGTTTCGTGCAAGTTCTGCCTGCATCAAATTCGCGGACAGGATACCCGGAAACCAGTGTACAAAAATACTGGTTTCCGGGTATGGTTTGGTAAAATGTATTGCCGGAAATTTGGATCAATCTTCCATTGGCTTTGAATCATGACCATGCCCGGGTGCAGGTTTCCCATGTTTCAGGTTTCTCTGCGGACTCATCCACGTATAAGTTCGCAATTGGCCTCTTGATACCGGAACACAGGTCAAGCCACAGGCAAATTACTACTCAGTGGCTGTTTGGCATTTTCCGTTTTGGTTGTTCCCGCCCCCGAACACGCCGAGTCGTGGCAGCCTGCCAAGCCAACGGCATGGGCAGGTCGGGAAAGGCCATTGCGGGATTTTGCAATTTTTACCCAAAACGCCTGCTTGTTAGGGTTTTGCATCTTCATTGGAATCTAACACCAAAATGTCAGACAGCCACCCAGTCCGAATAAAAAAACAATCTAATCTTTTCCAAACCACTCTCTCAAAATTCATTCCATGAAACAATTTCATAGGTCTTTCTTGAGCGGATTTTCGGTTTGGCTGCTGCTGGGCTGCTCCCAAAAAACCGACGAAGTGAATCCCGGCCAACTAACCTTGCCTGGCTCCATTTATTTCACTGAGCAAGGCGAGAACAAACTGGTCAGTGTACAGCCTGTGGCAGCCCCTGCCACGATTAAGGATGTTGATGTCCCCAAATGGTACAACTTGCGCGGCTATGGATTCGATGTGAGCCGCGACGGCAGCGAGATTTTATACATGGTGGATGATGAAAATGCTTTTTCCAGAAACAACAAAGTATGGATTGTCGATAAGACAAGTTTGAAAACAGTGGTGGAATTTTATGTACACACAGACTATTCTTGGAACGGCGTGCCCAAGTTGTCGTTTGACAAAAGCAAAATCGCCATTTGTGCAGGCCACAATTCGGATGTTGACAAGGGCGTAACCATTTATGACCGGAAAGGAAACGAACTGTCTTTTTTCAGAACCAGCGGCGACATAAATCCTCATGGCATCGATTGGCTGCCGGACGGACGGCTTTTATTTACCAACGACAATAGTATTTACGTGACCGACGTGTCGCTGAAGAAGGCTTCGGCTCTGGTTTCACTCAAAGTCAAATTAGGTAGAATCAGTGCCAGTCCGGACGGGAAAAAAGTAGCTTTTGAGGCTGGCGGACATATTTTCTCGGTTAACAGCAACGGCAGTCAGGTGCAAGCGGTCACGTATTCGGAAGACAAAAGTGGCATTGTTGCCGAGCAAAGCCCTGTTTGGTCGCCCGACGGCCAATACATTGCTTTCGCGGTGGTTTCTTTGGCTTACCGTGACGGGCAAGGAGATTCGGTTCATTCGCTGGCCATCGTGAAAGACACCGGCACACCACACGTAATCACTGTACAGGCCGTGCGGCTGGAAACCGGAACCGGTTCTGTAGGTTTCGATGACTTGTCAGGCAAAGGGGTTCTGTTTATGTCAAAGCAAAAAGATGGCAGGACTGTCAATGTCAACATCGGTGTGGCACCCGTGTGGCGATGAAACATAAAAAATACGTCTTGGACGTTTTCTTTTCGAGACGGAGGATTATCAAACGCGGGTCTGGAAACCGGCACGGATAGTCGTCTGACAGAAGCACACCGAAGAATGCATCGGTAGCATTTTCGCAGAATTCTTGAACGGTCTATACACACGAAACCAGTCCCTGATTCTGTACAGAATCAGGGACTGGTTTCGTGTGTATAGACCGTTCAGTTGTTCAAAGAAATCTTATTCCATCACAAAGTGCGTTTCGGGCAAAATTTGCCTGAAACGCTGTTCCCCGGCAGCAGACACAAAACGTCACGGATTTTGGTTTAGTATTATACGCTTTTTTGCCCGAAGTTCGCAAGCAAATGTTCAATCTCGCTACGGAAAAGCGTTTTGGGCAATTTTTGCCTAAAACGGCCGTTTGTCTGAACCTTGATGCGTAGGATTCAAGGATTGCCTTGATAAGAAAACAAATAGTCATGTCCATCACGAAAATCACTTTAAAATCACAGTTCCGACAACAAGCGTTTTGGACAAAAATTGCTCAAAACGTCAACCTGCAACCTTGAACCTGCAACTTTCAACTCGTACTTCGTACCTCGTAAATCGTACTTCAAAATGAAACACGTGTCCATTGGTAAGGAAATGTTTGTCCGCAACCGCGAACGGCTGGCCAAGTTGATGAAGCCCAACAGCATCGCCATTTTCAACGCCAACGACGTGATGCCCACCAACGCCGACGGCACCATGGGCTTCCGCCAAAATAACGATTTGTTTTACTTGTCCGGCATTGACCAGGAAGAAACCGTGCTGGTGCTGGCCCCCAACTTCCCCGACCCGAAGCTGCGCGAGCTGCTGTTCGTACGCGAAACCAGCGAACTGATTGCCGTTTGGGAAGGGGCCAAGCTCACCAAAGACCAGGCCCGTGCAGCGTCGGGCGTGGCGGCCGTGCATTGGGCCGACCGTTTCCTGCCGCTGCTGCCCATTCTGCTGGCCGAGTGCGACACCGTTTACCTGAACAGCAACGAACACACCCGCGCCGTGGTGGAAGTAGAAACCCGCGATGCGCGTTTCGTCCGTTACTGCAAAGAGAAATTCCCGCTGCACCAGTACGCCCGCGTGGCCCCGCTTATGCAACAGTTGCGGGCCGTGAAATCGGAAGCCGAACTGGGCTTGATGCAGCAAGCCATTGACCTGACCGAGAAGGGCTTCCGCCGGATTCTGAAATTCGTGCGGCCCGGCGTGACGGAGTACGAAGTCGAGGCCGAATACGCCCACGAGTTCATCCGCGCCGGGGCCGGATTCGCCGGTTACCAGCCCATCATTGCGTCGGGTGCCAATGCCTGCGTGCTGCACTACGTGGAGAACAGCCAGCCCTGCCGCGACGGCGACCTGCTGCTGATGGACGTGGGGGCGGGATATGCCAACTACCACGCCGACCTGACCCGCGTGATTCCGGTGAACGGCCGCTTTACGCCGCGCCAACGGCAGGTCTATGATGCCGTGCTGCGCGTGATGCGCGAAGCACGCAAGATGCTGGTGACGGGCAACCTGTGGGACGAGTACCACCGCGAAGTGGGCAAAATCATGGAAAGCGAACTCATCGGCCTCGGCTTGCTCGACAAGCACGAGGTGGCGAAACAAGACCCCGACCAGCCGCTTTACAAAAAGTATTTCATGCACGGCACCTCGCACTTCCTGGGCTTGGACGTACACGACGTGGGCAACAAGTACCAGCCCTTTGCGCCGGGCATGGTGTTCACCTGCGAGCCGGGCATTTACATCCGCGAGGAGGGCATCGGCATTCGGCTGGAAAACAACATCCTCATCACCGAAACCGGCAATGTGGACTTGATGGCCAGCATCCCGCTCGAAGCCGAGGAAATCGAAACTTTGATGGCGGAGAGGTGAGGTTATTGAATGGTTGAATGGTTGTTGCGAGAAATCTGTAATTTACAGAGATTTGTGTGATTTTACAGAAGGCGTTTTGGGCAAAAAACGGCCAAAACGGCATTTGTCTGAACCATGATTCGCAGGATTAGAGGATTGCCTTGATTGAAAAACGACTAATCAAGTTAATCCATTAATCCTACGAATCATGGTTCAGACAAAAATCGCCGTAACTGGTGTCACGCCTCGGCGTGATGCCTATTTTCAGACCAGCGTCCGCTGGTCGCAAACCGTCAGGTTTGCTAAAACTGTTGTCAACAGAATCGGAAAATACATCAACGGGTTTCGGAAAAATAATTTGCGTAAAGTCTGTGCGCCTCAGTGTGTTGTCATTTTCTGCAAGCTTCGCTTGCGACCAGCGGACGCTTGCGCCAGAATGCGGAAAGGCGTTTTGGGCAATTTTCGCCCAAAACGCCTTCCGTACACGATAAACGTAAAACGGTAAACGTAAAACGGCATTTTCACCGCACCAGCACCTCGTCCACGAAACCGTAGTCTTTCGCTTCTTCGGCTTTCATCCAGTAATCGCGGTCGGCGTTGCGTTCGATTTCCTCTTCCGTGCGTCCGCTGTGGCGGGCCATGATGCCGTAGAGTTCTTTGCGCAACTGTACAATTTGCCGCGTAGCAATCTCTATGTCAGCCGATTGGCCTTGCGCACCGCCCGACGGCTGGTGAATCATCACGCGGGCGTGGGGCAGGGCCGAACGTTTGCCTGCCTTGCCGCCGCACAACAACACCGCCCCGAACGAAGCCGCCATGCTGGTGCAAATGGTGGCTACATCGGGCTTGACGTATTGCATGGTGTCGTAAATGCCCAGCCCGGCATACACTTCGCCGCCCGGACTGTTGATGTACATCAGAATGTCCTTCTTAGGGTCAACCGACTCCAAGAACAGCAATTGCGCCACGATGATGTTGGCGATGTTGCTCTCAACAGCCGTTCCCAAGAACACAATCCGGTCGGCCATCAGGCGCGAAAACACATCCACTTCGCGGAAATTCCACGGCCGTTCTTCAATAATAGACCGCGTCATGTTTTCCACGCGGTTCAGGTAGGTGTCCACCGTCAGTCCGTTCAGGTATTGGCTGTACACAGCGAACCTACGGAACTCGTCTTTGCCAAGTTCTGGATAGTACATCGTAAAAGAATGATGAATAATGAATGTAGAATGATGAACGCCGAACAGCGTTCGTAGCCGCGCCGATTGAAAGTCGGCTTCACGGAAATTTTAGGAAGGGAAAAAGATTGCAAGCGTTTTGGGCAAAAAATGCTCAAAACGCTTGTTTACCCGAACAGGCGAACATGAATAGCTTCCAGTTCTTGCCG
>JALOMD010000282.1 GCA_025455595.1 Cytophagales bacterium
GGCATGACGTTCGGCGGATTGCTGGCCCGCACGCCGGTCTCGATGGAGGCCATCCGCGAGTACGAGGTCAGCACCAACAACTACAGCGTGCTGGAAGGCAGGCAGGCGGGCGGCTCGGTGAATGCCATCACCAAGTCGGGCACCAACCAGTGGACAGGTTCGGCATTCTATTTCATCCGCAACAACCGATCTTATGATTTCCTCGGCGACAACAGCGTGATCCGGCTGGCCCCCGAACTCAACTTCGTCAACCAGCCCATCCGTGACTTCCGCATTGCGCAGTTCGGCTTCTCGGTGGGCGGCCCGATCATCAAGGACAAACTGCACTTTTTCGCGGCCGTTGACATCGAAGACCAGGTGAACCAAAACCCGATTCTGGACGTGCGGCCCGGCACCGAGGCCGTGGAGCAAATCAGCCAACTTCGCACGCAGTACGGCTCCGATCCCAACCAGCCGCAGTACGGTATTTTCCGGGGTACGCCCACCAACCGCACCGTTTTCGCCCGCATTGATTGGCAAATCAACCCTTCGCACCGGCTCACGTGGCGCAACAACGTGTTCTGGAACTACACGCCGTTCACGCAGGGCGGCGCCACGGCCGTTGACCCGGCCGGCGTGTGGGATGCCTACGGCAACACGTATTTCTACTCGGCGCAGAGCATGTTGTCGCTGCGGTCCACGTTCGGCAAAAACGTGACCAACGAGTTCAAGCTCCAGTACATGCAGCAACGCCGCGATGCCCAAGCCAACGGCACCCTGCCGCGCGGGCAGGTTACCATCACGTCGCCTGCCACTGCCACCACACCGGCGTTTGGTACGCGAACGTTCCAGTTCGGCGGCAGCCGCATCGTGCCCGAAGACCACACCGAGCGGCAAATCCAGTTGGTGAACAACACGTACCTGCAAAAAGGCAAGTTTTTCATTACCCTCGGCACCGACAACCTGCTCACGTTCACCGACATCACCAACACCAACGAACAAGGCGGCCTGTTCCTGTTCGCCAACCTCGACAGCTTGGCGGCACGCCGCCCCACCGAGTTCACGCGCCTCACGCCCACCGGCAACAACCTGCGCGACGGTCGCTTTTCGCCCCGTATGAATCTGCTGGCCCTCGACCTGAGTGCCTACGCCATGGCCGAGTGGAACCTGACCAAGAACATCAACGTGAACGTCGGGCTGCGCTACGATGCCACGGCCTTTTTGAACACGCCTGCCGCCAACCCGGAAGTGGAACGCATCTTGGGCCGCCCCACCAACCGCGTCGCCGCCGACTGGAACAACATCCAGCCCCGCTTCCAGTTGAGCTGGGACACCAAAGGCGACCAAACTTCGGTGCTGCGCATCGGGGCGGGCGGCTACGCGGCCAACTTGGTGCATTACGTACACCTGAACAACATCCTGCAAAACGGCATCACCCTCACCGACCAGTTCATCGGCACGGTGCGCGATGCCAACAACAATATCATCTCGCGGCCGCCCACGCCCGACTATCCCGGTTACCTCAACGGCACGGCCCGCGTGCCCGGTGCCGAGGCGGGCGGCGTGCGTGCCCCGTACATCAACATGGTGGGCGACAACTTTGCCGCGCCGTACACGTGGAAGGCCAACATCGCCTACCGTCGCTTCATTACCCCAACGGTTTACGTGGGTGTGAACGCTTACTACGCCCGCACGTTCAACAATTTCATTTACACGGACGTGAACCTGAAGACCAACCCGGAGTTTGTACTCGCGAACGAAGACAACCGGCCGGTGTACATCCCCCGCCCGACGACCAACGCGGCCACATCGCCGGTTCTCTTGGCCCCGACTTTTCCGCGCAACGCCGACGGCACGCCTAACGCGACGGCTTATAATGCCATCGGTGCACAGCGTTTCCTGAGCCGCGATGCGTCGGCGGTGAACCAAAACCCCGCTTTGGGCCGGGTGTTGGAACTGAACGGGACGGCCAACGTGTGGCAGCGCGGCATCATATTCGAAGCAGGTGTGCTACTGCCCAAGGGCGGCAGCATCAACGCCAGCTTTACGCGCAACCGCACCGAAGACGACAACTCGTACGACTGCTGCATCGCCCGCACGTCGGTGCTGACGGCCATTGCCGGCGACCCGCGCAACCTCGGCGAAAACCGGGGCGGTGCCGATACCGATTTCCGCACCAAACTGGTCATTTACGGCGTTACGCCCATGGTCAAGGGTTTCCGGCTCAGTTTCCGCAACATCCTGCAAGGCGGGTTGCCGTTTTCGCCCCGCGTGTTCGGCGACATCGTGGGCGACGGACGCGGCCTGTTCATTGACAACAACAAGCGTGCATTTGTATTCGACCCGGCGGCCATCCGCGCCAACCCGAACGCCACGGCCTACGAACGCCAACTCGCCACGGACATGGAATTCGTGCTGAACAACCCGAACAACATAGCCCGTCGGATGCTGCGCGAGAACTTGGGCGACATTGCCCCGCGCAACGCCGTTTATCAACCGCTATTCAGCCAGTTGGACGTACGGCTGTCGTACACGGTGAACAACGAAGTGTGGAAAGGCTTCGGCAAGAACAGCTTGGAACTGATTGCGGAGGTGTTCAATTTCGGCAACTTGATCAACCCCGAACGCGGTGCGTTGCGCGTGGTGCCGGGCGGCAACCAAGTGCTGCTGCAAACACTGGGCATTGACCCGGAAGCCTTGGCGCAAGGCCGCGTGCAGTACGCCTACCGCGTGAACCGCAACTTCGGGCAAACGGCCATTGGGCAGACAGCAACTGCTGGTGCGAACTACCAAGTGCAATTTGGCGTGCGATACATTTTCCAGTAGAATACAATTGTTGTCTATTGCCATTTTTAGAAGCCCGTGGAAATTCATCCACGGGCTTCTACATTTTTACAATTTAAATCTGTAGAATAAATCTATAACTAAACAAATATTTAATCTATAGTTAATCAATATATAAACAGTTGTTTCAAGTAAAAAAATGATTTTTGCAATCTGAGTCGACAAACTGCCACTTACAAAAACCGATTCTATGAAAAACCTATTACGTTTGTCGTGGGTCTACCTATTCGGTATTACCATGTCGTTCGCACAACAGCCCCAATTATCGCCTTTAGTTCCCAAAAAGTCTATAACTTTAGACTTCGAGAAACCTAAAGGCGACTATCAACCAAAATACGACTCGTTGCATGCTCGTTCTGGACGCGCTGCATTGCGTGTTCAGTTTGGCTCAGTTTACGCGCAAAATCCTATTAGGTTCTTTTTCAAAGAGAACTCAAATGTTAAAATCGAGGCGTATGCTCATTTTCAATCCAAAAAAGCCTCGACAGCTAAATCGATGGCAAAAGCAGGCGCAATATCGGCGAACATCGGAAGTGCTGCACCTCTTACTGGAGAAGGATTAAGGTTATCTACGTCCGTTCAACCTTTACAAATCGCTATTGGGGCAGCAATTGTAGCAACCAGAGCCTACCGCAATAGCATTGTACCTCGGGCGTTTATGAACTTGAACTGGTTCAATTTAAAACGTGAGTTGCTACACACTGAAACAGTTCCTTTGACAAAAGAAGCGCGAAATCAATGGCAGTTAATGCAAAGCAACTACCGTCCGCAAGAAGCCGGATACGTAGAGGTTGCGTTTGTCAATACTGATGCTCAAACCGTTTGGTTTGATGACCTAACTGCCAGTGATATAGGATATTATACTGGCGGAGTAGATTGCGGTTTTCCGAATCAACCGCCATGCACATTACCTGATTTTCCCATAATTGGGGTTCCCGACCCTCCTCAACCTGGTAGCCCAAGTCCCGATCCTTACAGTCCTACCCCTCCATATACTGGAGGAGGTGGTGACAATGGTGGTTCATCGCCCGGTTCCAGCGGTTTCCCGGACAATCCTGTACAGGGGCAAAAATTTTCAACACTTGACGGGGACGGTGTCTTTGTTGAATACGAGTACCGTTGCCAAGGAAGTTCATGTGTATGGCGAATCTTTCAGGTTGTCTTACCACAAGTGACTGTAACTACTCAGCCTAACAAGTACGCAAATTTTCCTTTGTATCCGGTGGATGGGCAAAAGATATACGGTTTAACAGATGGACAAAATTTTGTCTATACTTACGTAGACATCACAGGGCATTCTGGATTATGGTCTGGGCGGGCGGTCGATCCATACAGGGAGACACAAGTTTACAGCGTATGCGATGGATATGCAGCTATGTTGCGGATACAGTCGCAGGAGAATAGAGAAGTTGTAGGTTGGGTAACTGCCGATGGACGACTATTTATTATGCCTTTGACAGATGGAAGCTGGACAAACACTGTGGACCGTTCGTTGACAAGTAATATAATTTCGGATGTACAAGGAAGAGTTATAGTCTCGGTTACCCAAGCTCAGTCTTCGGATTTACCAAATCGCTTGCCCGGTATGTGGTATTTAGACTACACCACTTTTGATTCCAATGGCAACCCTATGACGACTACTCATGTTATATCTCATCATGTGCATACTCATCCAGCAGGGCCCAATCAAAATATTCCGAGTACATTTGATGAAGATTTTGCTGGTGCCAGCGGTAATGAGTTTGCTCCGGGTATCCCCAAGTACATACTTAACAATACCAACTTAATAAAATATAACAGAAATGGTGCAGAAAACTCCCAACCCAATAATTGCAGGTAGGCTTGTGAGAACGATGTTGCTTACTTTTGTGTTCCTTCTCGAAAGTTCTCTACTCTGTGCTCAGTCCGAACCATGTCAAGAGATGAATCTGGCGACCGATTCAGTGAAAAGAAAGATTCTACGCGATTTTATTGACGAATCTGTTTCTAATAAAGACTTCAAAGACGACAAAGGAATCGTTAGACTTATAGTTTATAAGGACAAAAACGGCCTGTTGCACTGGAAGCTTTCTACTACTATCAACGATGGGTTTCTGAATGTTAACCCTCCAACCAAATACTTTGATTTTATGGGTGATTTGGTTTTGATTTGGGAAGCTGATGCTAACGGAAAGACGTTGCAAACGACTGGTGATACAGCCGCAATTAAACAATGCCTACGAAAGAAAATCACTGACAGACTCTATATTCAGCCGCCATCTCAGCATCGTTGGACTGCTTTGAAGTCTCCCGTAGATGCCAAAAGAAATTTAGAAGGCATTAGGAGGCGCAGCTTAGGTGGTGGCTATATAATTGTCTTCAACAAAGATGGCTCATACACAAAGACACCGTTGGCATAAATCGAACCGACGATGATTTTTCTTCTGCACATAACCTCACAGGTCTTCGGGTCTGTGAGGTTTTTTCGTATCGGAATCAGGATTTTTTGAATTCACAGAAAAAACAGAATTGCCGGACGTTTTAGGCAAAAATCGCTAAGAAGTTGTCTAAAATTCGGTTTTGAAAGGCGTTTTTAGCAAAAAACGCCTAAAACGCGAGCCTTTGGTCTTGACCGAGCCTGTGATTCCGGTCTGACGCACAGCGTGCAGACCTGCGTGTTCACGGCGTTTTGGGCAATTTTTGCCCACAACGCCTGCACCTCCCCAGGCGATGTGCGAAGCACGAGCCTATAACGCGGGAAGGCTTCTTTGCCCAGCGAGCCGGGGTTGGCCTGCGCGCGGAGAAGCATTGGGCAAAGTGCCCTTTTTTGGTTATCCCGCTTTTTGGCGGGACAAAAAAGTAACAACCGCAGTTGAAGAGCAATCTCTGGGCTTAGAAACCACGTAGTTTACATTCCCATTCATCAACAAATACGATGCAGCAATTCTTTATCTTTTTTCTCGCTATTTTCTGTATTTCCACTGTATCCGCACAGACGCAGCCCGCGCGCAAGAAAATCATCGCCGTGGTGGGCGACAACAACCTGCCCGACGACCATCCCAACTGCAAATTGGCCGAGGCATTGGGCCAAGCCTTGGTTGACAACGGCTACCGCATCATCCACGGCGGG
>JALOMD010000283.1 GCA_025455595.1 Cytophagales bacterium
TGTCTGTCAGATACGCTTCGACGATGGGAGTAGCAAATTTGCCCATTTGGCTATCAACACCTTTGATGGACACTCTCTCGCCGTCGGGCTTGCTTGAATTGTAGTCCCTCATCCACGTCAGTAGGTCTGCCATGTCCTTGCCTCGCCATGCTCTATAAAGGCCTGTCTTCATCACTGAGTCAAGCGGCTCGCCGTTCCTACGCCAAACCCAGTCATTGACCAGCGAAACCCCGGAGAAATCACTCTCAATGAACAGGGTCTTTGTGATGCCCGCCTTCACCAACTCCCTGAAAAAATCGGCTTTCAGTTTCGTGAATTCTGCCACGCTGTGCGACGATTCCCCGACCGCAATGATTTTGGCAGTCGAAACTTCCGGGATTTTACTGATCAATTCCTGTGCTTCTGTCGCCTTGCCGTACAAGAGCATCAGAAGGAAAACGATTCTGGTTGAAGGTGTCATTTGAAACAAGATTATCAGTAAAAACCTTGCATGAATAAAAGTATTCTATTGTTTGGTAAACATTAGTTTGTCGCATTAAAACCCAATCACCGAGGCCTGTAGCACACAGGCCGTTGCAGGCCTACACCACAGGCCTGTGTGCCACAGGCCCCGGTGAAAAGCGTGTTTTGGGAAAAAACCGGCTAAAACACTGCACTGATTTTTAACTCTTTTCTGTTGCTTCTCTAAAACAAATAGATTTTTTATTTGACTAACGACTAACGACTCATTTCTCTGTTTTCTGGTTCTTTTCTTTCACCCAAGCAAACAGCGCGTCTTTGTCCACGTTGATTTCAGACTGCTTTGCCCGTTTGATGGCCTGCCACAATTTGGCGGCTTTCTTTTTGGCCGATTGATCGGGTTCTGTTGCGGCGGTGTTTTCTGTGTTGTTTGGTGTTTCCTCTGGCAGTTCCACCACTACCACTGTCACTTCCGAGGCCGGCTTTTGTGCAGGCTGGGCAGTCGGTTGTACGGCGGCTATGGTTTCCTGATTGTCCGTAGCCAGCGGTGTCATTTGCATCGGTGCGGGTGTTTGTTCTGCTTTTTGTTTTTCTTGTGGAACAGTCAGTTTTACAGTGCGTTTTGGGAAGTTTTTGGCAAATTTTTCTGTAGCCGGTTGTTCTACGGCTCGCAACTCAACCACTGGTGCAACTTCTTCTGCAATCTGTTCCGTTTCCGTGTCCACGGGCTGTTCGGTCTGTGATTGCGACTGACGCGATTTCTCTCGCGGCTTTTCTACAGTGGCTGTCTGGCTACCCGTTCTGTCTTTCGTCGCTGCCACTTGCGATGCGTCAGGTTGCCAGTAACGCACGGCCACGAAACAGCCCGCCAGCACCGCCACCGAGGCCGCAACGGCCAGCCAACCGCCGCGTTTACCGTTGCTGTTGTTTTTTTTCCGGGACAGTTGCCGCTCCAGCGTATTCCATGCCCGTGACGACGGTGCCTTTTCCACCTCGCGCAACCGCCGGGCGAAAAGCTCGTCAACCGGATGTTTTTCTTGGTTTTCCATTCGTCTAATCGTTTAACGTTCTTCGTTTATCGTTCACGGCCTCCCCCAACCCCCTCCCAAGGAGGGGGCTTTTAACTCCTCCCCCTTCGGGGGAGGCGGGGAGGGGGCTTTTTGGCGCAGTTTCTCTTGCAACAACGTGCGTGCCCGGCTTAATTGCGATTTCGACGTGTTTTCACTGATGCCCAACTGCTCGGCGATTTCCTTGTGGCTGTAGCCCTCGATGGCGTACAGGTTGAAAACCGTCCGGTAGCCGTCGGGCAGGCTTTGCACCAGCCGCAGCAGTTCCTCGGTTTCCAGTTCGTCGGCATCGGTATGCATTACGGCCGCGTCGTGGTGGGCGTTTTCGATGGAAATCTCCGAAAACGGGTTCGGGTTGCGGCGCAACTGCATCAAGGCCTCGTTCACCATCACCCGGCGCATCCACCCCTCGAAACTCCCGGCAAACTGGTACTGGTCTATTTTCTCGAAAATCTTCATAAAACCGCCAATCATCACGTCCTCGGCTTCCATTTCGTCGCGGATGTACCGCCCGCACACGCCCAGCATCCGCCGGGCGTACCGGTTGTACACCTCGCGTTGGGCGGCGGCCTCCTGACGCTGGCACGCCCGGATCAGCTTTTCCTCACTGTCCCACTTTTGTATCCGTAGAAACATGCGATGCGGCTGTGGTCGGTTGGTTGGTTTTCGATGGGTAGATGCAACTTTTGCAAAGGGGGTTGCATGGAGGAAAAAAAATGCTGAATGCGGATTTCGGAATGCGGAAAAAAGCGAGTAGCTTTTAGCAGTTGGCTTTTAGTTTTTGCGTTTTGAGCAATTTTTGCCTAAAACGTCTTTTTTTCCAAAATCCGCCCTCCGAATTCCGAAATCCGAATTCCCCGTTCACTTTGCTACGGCGCGTTTTTTCAGGTATTGGGCCAGTTCCTTCATGCTTCCTTCGCTGATGTACTTGTCCTTGCCGTCTTCGGCGCGGAGCATGACGAAGCCCAGCGGCAGGCCCGTCACGCTGTCAATGATGGCGTGGAGGTAGTTGGTGACGATTTTCTGTTTTTTGGACAGCACCTCCGGCACAATCTGCAACAGGGCCAGGTTGGGGTTGCCACGGGCGGCACTTTCGTTAAAACGTTTGGCATCTACGATTACAAAAGGGTAGGGGTACACCTCTTTGATGTCGGCGTGGGTGAGGCCGCGTGCCAGCCAGTCTTTGCGCAGCAGCAGCGTCTTCGAACTCATGTCGGCCTCGGCGCGGGGCAGCACCTCCTGCCAGTCGTAGGGTTCGAGGCGGGGGCGCAGCGTGGTGTCGGCCAAGTAGTGGCTCACGGCCTGCACGCCCAGCATCAGGTCGGCCTTTTCGGGGATGATGTTGGGCAGGTTCTGCCGGAAGATAGGTTTCGTTTTGGGCAAATCTTCGAGAAAAGTGGCTTCGAGGCTGGTGAACTGCCGCCAGTGCTCGCGTTGTGCGTTGATGACGCGGAGGTTTTCGGGAAACGAAACCCGGTGGAAGTTTCGCCCGCCCGCGTCGCCCCGGATGATGAAATTGTCAATCGAGGTGCCGTAGATAACCGCGTATTCTTTGGTTTGGGTTTTGCGCAGCCGGTCGGCATCGTTCATGGTCATGAACGTCGGCGTGCTGTCGCCAGGCCAATATTTGGCAACGGCATCGCGCAGGGCGGTGTTGTAGTCGTTTATGGCCGCTTCGTATTCAGGAATTTGGTCGCGTTTTTTCTTTTTCTTCATCAACTCGATGACCTTTTGCGAAGGCAGTTCGGTGACCACAATCAGCTTGCGCTGGGCCATCTTGCGCATCAACGCCGGATTGCCGAAACCGCACTGCGCTTGGGCCACGACTGAGGTGACAACGGTGAAGATCACACTACAGGACAAAAGACAAAAGAAGAAAGAGAAAAGAGGGTTTGCCAGGCCGCTCTTTTTTCTTTGCTCTTTCGTCTTTTCTCCAGTAGCATGAGTGAAGATGAGGAGGTAGCTTTTATGCATGAGAGGAGCGATTTGTTACTTTGCTTGATTAACCAATGGTTTGCTGATGTTTTTCATGGCGCGTTCCCGCCGAATGCGGGATTTTCAATTTGGGCAAAATTTGCTTAAAACGCACTGGCTGCCAATTCCACAGGGCGATGCTCTGTGCTATGATCTCCTGCCTTTTCAGGGCGAAGGGCGTTTTGAAGGTTTTGGATAAATTTTGCCAAAACGGCAAAGTCAAAAACTGAAGCAATAAATGGGAAACGACAAAACTTGAAGCGAAATTTTACTATTTTGCGTGCAACCATCCGGCGTTTTTTGGTGTCCTTGATGATAGACAACAAAATTGCGCAATTGAATCGAAACCGCGCAGGTTTTGGCGGTTTTTTTAGCCGTCCGCCGCTTGCACCCATACACACCCCACACTTTTGAGAAAACACTACACAAACCGCTTTCTGCCAGGCCGTTGTTTGGCGTTGGCTCTGCTATTTTCGGCTTGCTTCGCAAATTTCCCCGTTTTTGCCCAGAACGCCCTTGAACCCAAGGTTTCGGGCGAGTACAGCAGACAGCCTATCGAAGCCGTCCTGTCTGATTTTGAAGGCCAAGCCGCCCGGCAAGGCGTATCACTCCGCTTTTTCTACGACAGTACCTTGGCGGCAGGCCGCATCGTGACGGCCCGCTTCGCCGCCGAGCCGCTGGGCCGGGCGTTGCAAACCGTACTGGCCGAAACGGGCTTGGCTTTCTGGCGTTACAATGAACATTATTACGTGTTGGTGCGGCAAGACGACCTGCCCGCCTTGGGCGTGGCCCCGCCCCCGGCCGACACGGCTACGAACGCGGCCGAGCAGACAACCGAACCCGCCCCCGCCACGCGCGACGGAATGACGCTAATGACCCAACGGCGCGGCGGCCGGACGTGGACGGTTTCCGGTACGCTGCGCGATGCCAGCAGCCGGAAGGTTCTGGAAGGGGCCACGGTGTTTGTGGAAGAACTGCGGGCCGGCACGCTGTCTGACCAAAACGGCCGCTACAGCCTCAACTTGTCGCCGGGCGTGTACAATCTGGTGTTCAGCTACGTAGGCTACCAGCCCAAACGCCGCCAACTGACTGTGCGCAGCAACCTGGCCTTGGACATGGACTTGCTCAACGCCGATATCCGCCTGCGCGAAGTGACAATCACGGCCGAGGCGGCGGACAAAAACGTGTCCACCACGCAGATGAGCGTGACCAAACTCAACATCCGCACCATCAAGAAAATGCCGCCGCTGCTGGGCGAGGTGGACGTGATTCGCAGCATCCAGCTATTGCCGGGCGTGAGTACGGTGGGAGAGGGGGCCACGGGTTTCAACGTGCGGGGCGGCAGCATTGACCAGAACTTGGTGCTGATGGACAACGCACCCATCTACAACTCGTCGCACTTGTTCGGGCTGTTTTCGGTGTTCAATCCTGATATTGTGAAAGACGTGACGCTGCACCGGGGCGGTATTCCGGCGCGTTTCGGGGGGCGAACTTCATCGGTGCTGGACATCCAACTCAAGGATGCCAACGCGCAGAAACTGCGTTTCAACGGCGGCATTGGGCTGATATCGAGTAGGTTGTCAGTAGAAGCTCCCATTGTGAAAGACAAGCTTTCGTTCATTGTAGCGGGCCGGGGCAGTTTTACCGACTTCCTGTTGCGGAACCTGCCCAACGAATCGCTGCGTAACACGCGGGCCAACTTCTACGACCTCAACGCCAAGGTTGACTACCGCATCAACCAGAAAAACACCCTGAGCCTGTCGGGCTATGTGAGCGGAGACTTCCTG